>NZ_DATJIY010000098.1:0-40707 GCF_035492835.1 Dinghuibacter sp. | reverse complement strand
CCAAAGCCCAGGGGGACGGGCATCCAGCAGATGTAGAAGGCGCCGCTCAGGAGGTCGGGGGCGGTGGCGGCGTGTGCCGCGAGGTATTCGTTTATCGATTGGGCGCCGATGTGGAAGAGGCGCTTGTCGGTCTCATAGAGGTCGCGGATATGGACCGGGGAGACGACGTAGTTGGGGAGCGCTTTCATAAAATCGAACAGCACCCAGAAGACGATGAAGGGGGCGAAGGCGAACAGGAACTTGCGCGTGGCGGCGCTGGCGTAGTAGAGGGCTGCGCAAAAAAGCGTCAGGCCGACCTGCTCGGGTTTGAAACCCACGAGGAGCGTGGCTGTAACGAGGTAGGCCGCGGATATAATGACACTCAGGACCGCGGCGCGGGCGGAAGTCTTGGGGAACACTAGGAAGCTTTCTTGGAGGGGAAATCAGAGTGAAAAATCTTGTCCCAAAGGACGGAGCTGACGCCGTAGCCCTTGCTCATGTCGTCGTAGTGGTGGAGCATATGGTGCTGTTTGATGGCCTTGAACCAGCCGCTTTTGAAGTTGGCGTGGTGCATGGCGTAGTGCATCATGTCATAGATGAGATAACCGGTGACGAAGCCGGGAAAAAAGGCGAAGAGGTGGGCCTGGTTGGCTATGATGGCCTTGAACAGGAAGAAAAAGCCGAAGGCCAGGGGAATGCTGGCCGATGGCGGCATCACCAGCCGGAGGGCGTCGCGGGGGTAGTCGTGGTGGACGCCGTGGAAGATGAAGTGCAGCCGCAGGCCCCACCGCGATTTAGGGATGTAGTGGAAGACGAAGCGGTGGAGGATGTACTCGGCGATCGTCCAGGCGAAGAGGCCGCCGGCGAAATAGCCGATCGTGGCGCCGATGCCGCCGCCGATGGCTATAGCCCTGTAGAGGAAGTACGCTACGACCGGGACGTAGATGATCAGCGGGACGTAGAAGGGGACCTTGCTGAGGATTTCCATCCAGCCGGCTTTGAACATGCGGGTGGACTCGGTCGCGTTGGAAATATAGTTGCGTTTCATACAATCATGTTTGAAGTGGTGATGGTGTCACACCTGGATGCGGCCAACGACTTCCTTGCCGGTGGCGGGGTCGGTGCCTTTTAGCTCGACGTACTCGACGTGGGGTACCCAGAAGGAACCGCCGTTGATCGAGACGAAAATGCGCCGCAGGATCACGGGTTTGCCGTCGATGGTGGCAAAGACGTGGTACTGGCGGTCGGCGGCCTTGATCAGGTACATCGAATACTTCTTGTACGAGACGAAGTGCAGCTCGAACTTTTCGGGGCCGACCTGCCGGCTTTTGATCCCATAGGCAAAGGTACGTTGTATATAATTCAGTTCCGCCCGCTGGCCCTGTTCCTGGTAGCGGAGCCAGAAGACGTGGACGGGGTTGTCGGGGTCGGGGACGCCGCCTTTGTCGTTGAGCTCGATGACGATAGTGTTGGTATTCGGTGTCCGCTGAACATAAAATAATTGTTTGGGGTTGCCGGTGGGGACGGGCATGGAGTCCACCGGGATCGTGAGGAGCGCGGCTAACAGGAAGTGTATCATTTGTGAGCGGCCTCCAACGCCGTTTTGGCCGCCATCAGGCGTCTGATGGCGGTGATGTTGGTGAGGACGGCCATGACCGTGAGGGGTATGGTGAATATGGACATGGTTTCGAACACGTGGTATTTGATGCCGGGGACGAAGAGCTTGTAGTCGCCGCCGATGAAGTGGGCGGTGACGCCGCAGGCGATGGCGGAGACGGCGACGAGGATGACGCGCTCGGGGCGCTGCATCAGACCGCCTTTGTTCTGGATGCCGAGGCCTTCGCTGCGGGCGCGGGTGTAGCTGACCATCATCGAGCCGATCATCGCCAGGAAGGCGAAGAGGGAAGAGAAGAAATAGTGGTAGGCCACGAGGTAGTAGCAGATCCCGAGGAACATCACGAGCTCGCTGTAGCGGTCGAGCACCGAATCGAACAGGGCGCCAAAGGTGGAGCTCATGTTGCCGAGCCGGGCGACCTGGCCGTCGAGCATGTCGAACAGACCGGCGAACAGGATGAGCGCGCCGGCCCAGCCGACGTAGGAAAGGTCCGCACGCTGGCCCTGGAGGGCGCCGATGATAAATATAACGGCCACGCCCACGTTGAGGAGGAAGCCGACGAGGGTGACGGTGTTGGGGGTAAATCCGATTTTGATCAGGCCCCTGACGAAGGGGTTGATGACGACGTATATGCCTTTTTGTAACTGGTCGCGGGTCATGTTAGAATTCGAATTTTGTGCGTACGCGTATCCCCCATTGGTCCACATAGGGATGGCTGAGGTAGGTCAGGCGACGGACATAGTCTATGCGCACGACCTTGAAGATGTTGCCGATCCCCCCGCTCACTTCGATGTACGGGCGGCCGTCCAGCGAATAGGTGGACGGATCGCCGTCAGAATACTGCGGAAATTTAAACAATCCGGCGGTTTTATAGGGATTGTTCTCGTCCCGGATACCGCCGTAGAGCACCTTGAGGCTACCGACCTCGCGTAGTTTTAAACCTTTCAGGAGGGGTATTTTGTTAAAAAAGAAACCGCCGAAGTTCTGGTCGATGTTCAGCGCGCCGTAGTGGTCGCTTACGAACTCCATGAAGTCCATGAGGTTGTAGGAGTTGAGCTGGTAGGCATAGGTCTGGTTGGCGCGGTGGATGTCGAGCAGCGGGAAGGGTACCTTACCCAGGACATAACCGCCTTCGAGCGTGACGTCGGCGTAACCCAGGGGTCCGAGGTAGAAGCGCTTGTAGGCGTTCCCCCAGAGGTTGGAATAGGTGTACTGGCCGCCCGCGAGCCCCTTGATGCCTTGGGTGTATTTGACCTCGAAGATGGGGTACTTGTTAAAGATAGGAATCCTGTACACCTTGCCCTGGTAGAACTGCTCGTTGGGCGCCCACCGCAGGTCGGCGGACAGCTCCCCGGTGGTCACGGAGGGGATGTTGACGGAATCGGCGAGCACCTGCTTGGTGTAGACGATGTCCCCGGCGGGCACTTGTTTCCAGTACTTGAACCCGAAGTTATAGGAGAGTCCCCTGCCGAACTCCCGGACGTAGTTGAGCTTGAAGATGTCGTTGTAGAGCCATTTGTCGTTGTCGCCGCGTTTGAAGCTGAGCAGGAAGTTGTCTTCCTGGACGAACTGGAGGTCCTGGCCGGGGATCTTGGTGTCGTGCTGGAAGCTGGCCTGTATATAGTGGAAGGGGTAGTCGTAGATCGTCCGGTGGTTCAGGGCGTAGGTGCCGCTCAGGTAGTACTTGACCTGCTGGTCCTTGAAGCCGTATGCGATATAGGTCTCGGTATAGAACGTCTTGCTCATGGCCGGCAGCGAACGGCCGCCGAACCTCAGCCTGAAGCCTTCTACCGGGTTGAAGCTGTAAAAGGCGCTGACGGGGCCGACCTCGAACCAGGGACCCGCGCGTTTGTAGCCCGCCAGCAGGAGGGTGGCGTAGTCGAGGGTGCGCTTGAAGGAGCGCATGTTCTGGAGGCTGTCGACGTTGGTGTATATTTTTGATTCCACGGGGGAAAGGCCATGACCGCGGAGCGCAGTGAGCGTGCTGTCGGTGTTCGCCGTGTTGGCGAGGACTTCGGTCGGGCCGCTGTAGACGCTGTCCGGACCGGGTTGGTTGATCCGGTAGTCGGAATAGGTCACGGCGCGTTCACCCATGACGCCCCCGGAAGAGGACTTCAGGAGGGAGAACTCGGCGAGGATCTCGCTGTACTTGAGGTGGTATCGGTTGTCGGCGCCCCTTTCGAAGTTCTGACGGACGTGCACGTCGCGCGCCCAGTTGAGGTTGGCGTATTTGCTCACGCCGAAGTCCACCTTCTGGATGGCATAGTTGCTGTCGAGGGTGATCCAGAGCGTGCCCTTGAAGAGCAGGTCGTCCGGGTTGCGCGGGTAGAAGTTCATCTTGACGAGCTTGACGCCTTCGAGCTCCACGGTGTCCTGGATATAGAACAGGTAGAAGTTGGGCGCCAGGTCGGCGATGGGGCTCATGAACTGGGTGGACAGGAGCGCGATGTTGTTATCATACACGTCCACGGGCATGTACAACCGGTTGAGGTAGTTCCGGATACCGCGCATGTCGAGGTATTCGCCGTAGTTCACCATCCGGTGGGAAAGGACATAGCTTTTGTTCTTTTCGGGACTTTTCCGGAAGTAGCGCTGGGTAGCGGTTTCCTCCAGGTAGATGGGCAGGAGCGCCTTACCGGGAAGCAGTGTGGTGTCCTTGTTCTCGAACATGAACTTGAAGTTCTTGAAGAGCTTGCTGTTCATCAGCTTCTCGGGCTCCTTGGTGAGCGAGCACTCCATCTTTTCGTATTCCTGGTACTGGAGGTATTGATAGGAGCCGACCTTGTTGGCTTCCTTGTGCGCGATCACCTTGCGGATGAGCTCGACCGCGGGGTTGCCCTTGTTGCGGTAGTGGCCCTTGCCCCTGGCGGTGATAACGATGTCGTGGAGCTGGCCGCCGATGCCCAGCGTTATCTCGACGGTCTGGTCCTTGCCGGGGGTGACGCCTTTGCTTTGTGTCGTATAACCAACGTGGGAAAAGTTGATCGTGTTGAGCTTTGCGTTGCCGGTGGTGAGCGTGAAGGTCCCGTCCGCCTTGGTCAGGGTGCCGTTGCCGCCCTTGAAGTAGACGCTGACGTCTTCAATCGGCTGGCCGGAAGCGGCGTCTTTGACAACGCCCCGGACAACGGTTTGAGCGGATACCATCGTCTGTGAAAGGCCGAACAATACCGCACATAAAATCATCCAATGTTTCATTCCATGTATCTATTTGCTCTCATCGGCAGGCATCGTTTCAATCGTGGCCAGGGGCGCCCGGGGGGCGCGCGTTCAGAGGCGCGCCACCGGAGGTCGAGGCGTGGGTGCGGGGAAGGGCGCCGTTTTGCGCAGCGGTCTTCGGGAAGACGAACCATCGTTGCATGAAATAGCTATACGTGAGACCCATGACCACGCCTACGCTCACGCGGGCGATCAGCGGGTTTATGCCCGGACGGCCGGCGATCAGGGGGCGGACGCCGAGCCAGCCGGCGAGCCAGCCGACCAGCAGCGCGCTGAGCGCGATGTTGCCGAGCCACACCAGGGCGTAGCGCAGGACCTGGCCGCCGGCGTCGCCGGTCGTGGCCTGGAAAGCCCAACCGCGGCCGAGGAAGAACGCCAGCACGCCCCCGCAGACCATGCCGATCGCGGTAGACGCGGACGCCGTCGCACCGATCCACCGGACGAGCACGAAGAACAGCGCGTAGTCCAGGAGGGATGCGGCGATGGCCGCCAGGTTCGCTTTTATATAGGTCATCATATCTTACAAATCCATTCGAGCGCGATCAATACCACGCTGGCGTATATCCCCGCGACGACGTCGTCGATCATCACGCCCCAGCCGCCGGGGAGGGCTTCGGTGCGGCGGATACCCAGCGGCTTCCAGATGTCGAATATCCGGAATAGCACCAGGGCTGCCAGTATCGTGCTCCAGTTCAACGGGTGGAAGAGGATGGCGACGTACATGCCGACGACCTCGTCCATGACCACCTTCGAGCTGTCCTTGCCCCACTCCGCCTCTACCCCGTTCCCGGACCAGATGCCGAGGATGGTAAGGACGACGGTGACGATGGGGAGCCAGATCCAGCGGACGGCGTCGTTGTTGGTCAACAGTAATAAGGGGAGGGCCGCGACGGCCGCGGCCAGCGTCCCTCCCCCTTTGCCTACGTAGCCGATGCCGGCGACGCTGCCTATGAAGCGTTGGAGGCCCAGGAGGCGGGCTCCGGCGTTCGAAGGCGTGGCATTGCTCATAATATCTCGGCCAGCTCCTGGTAATAATCCAAGCCCAGGTGGGTGATCAAATCCTCACCCATAATATGCCTCAGGGTATTTTGCAGCTTGATGAGCTGCCTGAAGATATCGTTGTCGGGGTGAAGGCCCGGTGCGGTTTGCGGGGACTTGAGGTAGAACGACAGCCATTCCTGGATGCCGTACATACCGGCGCGCTTGGCGAGGTCGGAGAACAGGGCCAGGTCGAGCGCCACCGGCGCGGCGAGGATGGAGTCCCGGCAGAGGAAGTTGATCTTGATCTGCATGGCGTAGCCCAGCCAGCCGAAGATGTCGATGTTGTCCCAGCTCTCTTTATTGTCGCCGTGGGGCGGATAGTAGTTGATCCTGATCTTGTGGTACAGGTCGCCGTACAGCTCCGGGTGCAGGTCGGGGCGGAGGATGTCTTCGAGCACGCCCATCTTGGAGACTTCCTTGGTGCGGAAGTTGTCCGGGTGGTCGAGCACGTAGCCGTCGCGGTTCCCCAGGATGTTGGTGGAGAACCAGCCGCGTACGCCCAGCGCGCGCGCCTGGAGACCGGGGGCGAGGATGGTCTTCATCAGCGTCTGACCGGTCTTGAAGTCCTTACCGGCGATGGGGGTCTCGGTCTTCTTGGCCAGGGCCACCATGGCGGGGATGTCGCACGTCAGGTTGGGCGCGCCGTTGACAAAGGGGATGCCCTGGCTGACGGCCGCGTAGGCGTAGATCATGCTGGGGGCGATGAGCGAATGGGACTCGCGCATGCCCTGCTCGAAGCTTTCGATCGTTTGATGGACGTCTGTCGCCTCGATGTACTTTTCGGTGGAACCGCACCACAGGACGACGACGCGGTCGAGCTTATGGTGCTGCCTGAATTGCTCGATGTCCTTGATCACCTGCTGGGCGAGGTCCCACTTCGAGGCGCCGGTCTTTACGTTCGGACCGTCGAGGTTGGTGACATAGCTGCGGTCGAAGACGGCCTTCATCGGCTGGATGGCCTGGAGCTCGTCCTTAACCGAATCCAGGAGGGGTTGCTCCAGGACGCGGGCCTTGCTGGCGGCTTCGTACACGTTGTCCTCGTAAAGGTCCCAGCCGCCAAAGACGATGTCGTTCAGGTCTGCCAGGGGTACGAAGTCCTTTATTTTCGGATACCGGTTGTCCGTCCGTTTGCCCAGGCGGATGTGGCCCATCTGGGTCAGCGAGCCGAAAGGTTGCGCGGGTTTATGGTCGGCGCCCGTCGGTACGCTCTTGCGTACGGCGGCAACGCCGGCGATCAGTGTCGTGGCTACGGCCCCGAGACCGGGGATGAGGATGCCGAGCTTGCCCTTGGCAGGGAGCACGGCGATGCTGCCATTTTGATTACTCATATTTTTCGTTTAAGGTTATACCAAATTACTACCGGCGCACGGAGGAGGTTAAAGCCATCCATTGCGGAGATACCACTCTAATGTCTCTTCGAGCCCGTTCTTCAGATCGTAGTCCGGCAGGTACCCCAGGTCACGTTTGACCGTGGATATCTCGCATACCCAGTTCGGCGCCGTCAGCTCCTCGAGCTTCTCCCGGTTGAGGGCCGGGGATTTTTGCCGGCGGGCGTAGGCCCTTTCCAGCGTGGAGGCGATGACGCGTACCAGGGGTACGGGGACGAAAATCCGGAGGGTCCGGCGGTGGAAAAAGTCTTTGACGATTTCCGCCAGCTCGAAGCGTTCGTAGGCCCGCCCGTCGGTGACGTTGTAGGTCCGGTGGATGTGCTCGGTGAAAAGGGCGTGCACACCCAGGTCGGCTAGGTCTTTCACGTAAACAAAGCTGAGGCGCTGCGGGGCTTTCCCGATATAGGGCTCCCATCCCCGGCGGATCATGCGCAGGAGGATGAAGATGTCCTTGTCCCGGGGACCATAGACAGCAGTGGGCCGGAGGACCAGCCAAGGTATGGGTTGAATGGCCAGCTTGCGCTCGGCCAGGAGCTTGCTCCTGCCGTAGGCGGTGACTGGGTTGGGTTGGGTCTGTTCGGTGATGGCGCCCTCTATGTGCGTCAGCGGTCCGATGGCCGCCAAACTCGATAGGAACACCAGCTTCTTCAATCGCGGCAGGGCCATCCGGGCCGCCCCGGCCAGCCTTTCGGTGGACAGGGCGTTGGCCTCGTCGTAGGCCGGTTGCGTCGGCGCCTTGGTGGCGCCCGCCGCGTGTATGATATAATCGTAGCCCCCTTCTTCCAAAACCCTGGCCAGCTGCGCCGGTTGGGTAAAGTCCAGGTGGGCGTACCGTATGTTAAATCCAGACAGGTGGTCTACCTGTGAGCTCTTTCTGATCCCGGCGGTGACTTCGAGTCCCCTGGACAGCGCCGATTCGATCAAGTGATACCCTACAAACCCGCTCGCCCCCGTGATCAGCACTTTTCCCGTCATATCGCCTTTTCGTATATTCTATACTTCTTGTACACCTTCCCGTTCACGCTTTCGATCCCGCGGTTCATGAGGTCGTTGTGCTCCAGGATCCAGGAGGCTTCGGCGCCCTCCATCCCGCGTTCCAGGCCGCGTTTGATGATATAGGCGTAGAAACAGGCTTCGATCCCTAATTTACGGTAGCCGTCGACCACGCCCAGCGCGAGTACCCGGATGCTTTTTATCTTTTTCATACCCGTCAGCAGCTTGACGATGCCAAAGGGCAACAGCCGGCCGCGGCGGACCTTGATCAGTATCTCGTTGATGTCCGGGATGGCCAGGGCGAAACCCACCACCTTCCCTTCGTGCTCCGCCAGGAGACAAAGCTTCGGGTCGAGCAGCATCTTCAGATCCTTGGCCAGGTAGTTGAATTCGTTCTCGGTCATGGGCACGAAACCGAGGTTCTTGTCCCAGGCTTCGTTGTAGACCTTCCGCAGCGCGGCTACCTCGGTGGCGAAGTCCTTGACGCGGACCGGGCGGATGGTGATGCCGTGGCGCTTGAGGCGCTCTTCCAGCGAGTTCAGCAGCCGCACGGAGCGGTCGTTCCGGCTTTCGCGGTCGATCCACCAGGCCAGGAGGTCCACCTTCTTATCCAGCCCCGCGTGCTCCAGCAGGCGGGCGTAGTAGGGTTTGTTGTAGGTCATCATGGCCACGGGGGGATCGTCAAAACCCTCGATCAGCAAACCGCACGCCTCGTTCGTGGAGGGGTTGACGGGGCCGATGAACGTCGTCGCGCCCTTTTCCTTGAGCCATCCGGCCGCCTGTTGCAACAGCGCATCCGCCACCGACTGGCTGTCGATCACGTCGAAGAAGCCAAAAAAGCCGTCGCTGGCCTGGTTGAACTGGTTGTGGTTCCGGTTGAATATCGCCGCTATGCGCCCGACGAGCGTGTCGTCTTCGTAAGCCAGGAAAGGCTGTACGTCGGCGTTCTCGTGGAAGGGATGCTTCCCGGGCGTGAGCAGGTCCCGTTGGGCGATGAACAGCTCGGGCACGTAGTTCGGCTCCCCCGCATACAGGCTGTGGGGGAAGTCGATGAACGCCTTCAACTGTTTAGGGTTGCTAACGGGTTCGATGCGGATCATATGGCTTGACTTTTGGGGATAAACTGGATGTTCAGGTCGCTGGCGGCCTTGGACAGCTTGTCGACCGCCTGTTCAATCTGGGCGGGCGTGTGCGTCGCCATGAGCGAAAAGCGGATCAGGGTATCCTCGCTGGCCACGGCCGGGGCGACCACCGGGTTGACGAAGATGCCGTCGTCCTGCAGCCTCCGCGTCAACTGGAAGGTCTTCTGGTTGTCCCCCACGTAGATCGGGATGATGGGGCTCTGGGTGTGGCCCGTATAGAACCCTTCGTCCTTGATGAGGGAGAGCGCGTAGCGGGTATTTTCCCAGAGACGTTCGATCCTTTCCGGTTCGGCCTCGACGATGTCCAGGGCGGCGAGCACGCTGGCCACGTTGGCGGGCGGCATGCTGGCGCTGAAGATCAGCGAGCGCGCGCGGTGCTTGAGGAAGTCGATCGCCAGGAAGTCCCCGGCCACGAAGCCCCCGAGCGACGCCAGCGACTTGGAGAACGTACCCATGATCAGGTCCACCTGGTCGGTCAGACCGAAGTGGTCCGCGGTGCCCGCACCCTGGGCGCCGAGCACGCCGAGGCTGTGCGCGTCGTCTACCATGATGTTACATCCGTATTTCCCGGCCAGCTCCGCGATCACGGGGAGGTTGCAGATGTCGCCCTCCATGCTGAAGATGCCGTCCACCGATATGAGCTTGATCACGTCCTCGGGCAGGGTCTTGAGCCGCCGCTCCAGGTCGTTCATGTCGTTGTGGGCGTACTTTATCGTCCGGGAAAACGACAGCCGGCTCCCGTCGATGATGGAAGCGTGGTCGGATTCGTCCAATATCAAGTAGTCCTGACGACCCGTAAAACCGGACAGCACCCCGAGGTTGGTCTGAAAACCGGTGGAGAACAGCAACGCCGACTCCTTACCCACGTAGGCGGCTAACCGCTCTTCCAGCTGGTGGTGGATGTCCAGGCTCCCGTTCAGGAAACGCGAACCGGCGCAGCCGGAACCGTATTTGTCGATGGCCTGCTTGGCCGCTTCGAGTATCTTCGGGTGGTTGGTCAGGCCCAGGTAGGAATTGGAGCCAAACATCAATACTTTCTTACCCTCGAGTATGACTTCCGTGTCCTGTCCGGATTCGATCATCCGGAAATAGGGATACAAGCCGGCAGCCCGGGTCATTTCTGCGTCCTTCCATTGAGACACACGTTCTAGTAGATTTTTCTGCATGAATAGCTCCTCCTTAAGCAAAATGAACAAAAAGACCAATAAATAATTAACAGGCTATCAAGGCGCTGGGCATCGTTGGGATGGGAGAAGGTTGGATGAACAAAATTCGTACAACATTCCTTCAGGGCCAATGTCAAAATTACCGCATTGTATGTCCAAATGTCGGCAATCTTGTGTCACCTCACACGGCCCGGCGGAACTCCGTCGGCGTCAGCCCTTGGTGCCTCTTGAAAAATTTACGAAAAAAGAACTGGTCGCTGAAGTGCAGCTCCCCCGCGATGTCGGTCACGGATAGGGCCGTGTCGTTCAGGAGCAGCTTGGCCTCCCGCATGACCATTTCGTCGATCAGCTCCCCCGCCGTCTTGCCCGTGACCTCCTTGGTGGTTTCGGTCAGGTACTTGGGGGTCACGTACAGCTTGGCGGCGTAGAACCGGACGCTCCTCTCCTGGCGCACGTGGTCGGCCAGCATTTGCTGGAAACGCAGGTGCAGCTCTTCCTTCCGGGTACGTTTGATCTTGCGGACCACGGGCGGCTGCAGGTGGGAAGCCAGTTCGTATATGAACGCCATAAAATGATGGCGGATCACGTCTTCGGCGTACGGGGCCTCATGGGCTTTGGCGCATTTGGCGCTGAGCAGCCGCAGCAGCGCGGCCAGCGTATCGGCGTCCGCCTGCTCCAGGAGGAAATAGGGGTTGTGTTGTATGGAAAAAACGTCCCCCAACGGGGCCTCCTGCTCCTTTACGCCCAAACGGGTCACGAAAGAGCGGGTGAAGATCAGGCCCATCACCGTGACATCGGTACTGAAATGACTCAAGTCCCGTATCGTCCTCGGGGAAACGACCATCAGGGAGTTCTTGCGCAGCGTATAGTCCACGTTGTCCAACCGTACCCGCGCGGTCCCGTCGATGACGAGGAAAATCGCCATATAGTCCGTTCGGAACGGACAGGGAATCAGCCGTCGCTTAGCCGCTGCCGTTAGGGACGTGACCACATAAAAGTCCTTCCCGGTCCATTGGCCCTCGAAGTCGGCGATCGCCTGCTCCATGCTCAGCAGCGGAATTCCATCGTTTGTCGTCAATTTCACACTACAATTTACAGAAAATTAACAGACTTTGATTGCATTAATCACGAAACGCGCCACCTCTTTTTTGCGACGCTGTATCATTTTCCAGTACCCTTCTTCATCCAGGTCGAAGGCTTTCTGCACGTAGGCCTTACCGATAAACGGAAAAAGGATGAGCGAGATGATGTGGAGGAAAAGCTGCTCGGCCTCGATCCTGATGACCTTTCCGGCTTTGTGTTCTTCCTGGAGCGCCTTTTGGAAAGTCTCCAGGAAGACCTTGTAGAGCTTCGTCACGTTCCTTCTTTCCATGATCGCCGGGTTCTGCATCATCTCGTGCATGATGAACATGGCGTTGCACGGGTGCGCTTCGCAAAGCGCGATCTCCGCCTCCACCAGCTGCTCGATCTTTTCGAAGAGCGGGATGTCCGCCACCATGATGGGTTGCACGGTCCCCAGGAACCGGTTGAAGGCCTCGTCGAAGATCACCTCGAACAGCCGTTCCTTTGACCGGAAGTAATAATGGAGCAGCGCCCGGTTGATCCCGGCCTCGTCCGCTATGTCCTGCATCCGCGCCCCGGAAAATCCCTTGGCGGTAAACACCTTCCGGGCCGAGTTGCGGATGATATCCTCTGTTGTCTGGTCCATTTTTATCGGTTCTGTTTAACAGCTTTGTTAATGCAAGGTAACAAAAAAGCTGATATTCCCCACTTCGTGCATCCCCATCCCCTTCATCACGGCGCTGGCGGTCTTTTGGGTATAGCTGGCGGTCAGGCTTTTATAGGTGACGACCAGGCCGTAGTCGATTTCGGCTACGCCTCTTTTGACGCGGTTCTCGTAGCCTTCCAGCTTTTGCTCGTCGTTGCGGTTCAGGGTTTTGGATAATATCCCGCCTTCCAGGAGGGCATTGTAAGCGGTCCATTCCGCCCGGGGGGTGCCAAAAAACCAGAGCTGGAATTTTCGCGCGCCGCTTCGGAGGCCGTCGCCCTGGTATTGGGCGCTCCAACCGTTAAAGTAGGGGTTCATCCACCCTACCCTGATCGTCTGATAGATCCCGCCGCCGTCCAGCATCGTACCGGCGTAGCCGGTCACGCCGGCGATCCATTCCAGGCCGCGGCCGACGTGGGCGATTTCCTCCTCCATCGTCAGCTGCTCGTTGAGCAGCAGGTCGTTGGGCAGCTGGTTGGACCAGCCCTCGGGCCGCTGGTAGCCGATCAGCCCGTGGAACCACGACTGGATCGGGCCCGCCAGGGCGATGGACCCCATGACACCGGTGACGGTTTCCGACTGGAAGCTCAGCTTCAGCAGCGGGTTGTAGGAGAATTTGTCGTGCGTCAGGAACAGCGCGCCCGCATACGGATAATTGTTGGGCAGGTACTTTTTGTCGGAGATGTTTGTGGGCGTGTACATGACCTGCATGAGGCCCCAGCCGTAAGTGTTGACGCTACCCGGGCCCGCCGAGGGCATGAGCCAGCGGTCGGCGAAGCGGTCGCGGTGTTTTTTGCTGTAGAAATAGTCGATGCGGGTGCCGTTGGTGTAGCCCTCGTCGGTGCCTTTGCCACGGATGTTGAAGAAGTCGTCGTCTTCGTATATCCTTATAACGGGGTGTAGTTGTGCATTTGCGTTCGTTTCGGACAATATAATGCCAGCCAGCAACCCCAGGATGAGGTAAAACTGTTTCATAACCAATCTGTTTGTGTGTGTAAACGAAAATGCGTCGACTGGTGGCTGGAGGATCCAAGACGTCTGGGCCAGAAGTTGGCGTAGCTGGCGGGGGTTGAAAGCCCAAAATTACGTCGTTTAGCGATAATGTTAAACAAGAGGGACAACTTTGACAAACCGATTACATATCTTCGATTAGTCCGTAATTTCACGGATTAGATCCGTGATAACACAGGAGACGATACAACAGATACAGAACCGGATCGATATCCTGGATGTCGTAGGTGAATTCGTAAAGCTCAAGAAGCGGGGCGCCAGCTACCTGGGACTCTGCCCCTTCCACAACGAAAAAACGCCCTCGTTTACCGTCTCCCCGTCCAGGGAAATCTACAAATGCTTTGGGTGCGGCCGGAGCGGGAACACGATCGGGTTCCTGATGGAGCACGAGAAGTATTCCTACGTGGAGGCGCTGCGCTGGCTGGCGGGCCGGTACGGGATCGAGGTCCAGGAGACCGAAACCTCCCCGGAGTACAAGCTTCAGCAACAGGTTGCCGAAAGCCTTTTTATCCTCAACCAGTACGCCCAGAAATATTTCAGCAAGACCCTGACGGAGACCGAGGAAGGACAGGCCGTGGGGATGTCCTACCTGGAAGAGCGCGGTTTCCGGGCGGACATCATCCAGAAATTCCAATTGGGGTATTGCGGCGAAAGCAGGGACGCGTTTTCGCGGACCGCGCTCACGGCCCAGTTCAACCCGGAATTGCTCCAGCGGAGCGGGCTCTCGGTCCTGAGGAACGAACAGCTTGCCGACAACTACCGCGGCCGCATCATCTTCCCGATCCACAACCCCTCGGGCAAGATCCTTGGGTTCGGGGCCCGGCAGATCAAGAGTAACGACCGCTCCCCGAAATACATCAACACCCCGGAAAACGAGATATACGTCAAGAGCAAGCTGCTCTATGGCCTCTTCCACGCCCGTCACGCCATCGACAAACAGGACGAGTGCCTGCTGGTGGAAGGCTATACCGACGTCATATCCCTCCACCAGGCCGGCGTGGAAAACGTCGTGGCCAGCGGGGGCACCTCCCTGACCCAGGACCAGCTGCGGCTGATCAAAAAATACACCGACAACCTCACCATCGTCTATGACGGCGACAACGCCGGGATCAAGGCCGCGTTGCGCGGGCTGGACATGGCCCTGGAGGAGCGGCTCCAGGTGAGCCTGGTTCTCATCCCCGACAAGGAAGACCCGGACAGCTATGTCCGGAAGGTGGGGTCCGAGGAGTTCCGGGGGTTCATATCGGCCAACAAAAAGGACTTTATTTTCTTCCAGCTGGAGGTCGCCCTCAGGGACGTCGGGGACGACGCCCAGAAGAAGGCGGCCGTCGTCAACCAGATCGCGGAGACCCTTTCCCGGATCAATAAGGCGGAGGACTTTACCCGCCAGCAGGACTATATACGGCGGAGCGCGGAGCTCCTGAAGATCGACGAGGCGGGGTTGAACGCGCTCGTCAATAAGCATATCCGCGACAGGATCGGGAAGCTCGAGGCGCGCGCGCAGACGGCGGCGGCGGCCGACGGGTCCCTGGAGGCGGCGCCGGCGGTGGATGCCGAGGCATCGGATGCCTTCGATTTGCTCAACAAGGAAGAGGCCAACGAACGCGCGTTGATCCGCGTCCTGCTGGAACACGGCAACAAAACCCTGGACGAGGAAGGCGTGGTGGCGGAGTTTATCTTCGGCCACTTCGACGACGCAGAGCTGTTCGAGAACAAGACATTGTACCGGATATTGCGGTTGTACCGCGACCTGTACGTGTCCGGCGCCCGGCCCGATACCAAGTCGTTCCTCTACCACGAGGACGCCGCCGTGAGCAGCCTGGTCATCAGCCTCGCCGAAACCCAGCACGAGATGAGCGAACGGTGGAGCAAGCGCGACGCGGACCTGAACTACGAAACGATGAAGGCGGGATACCTCAAATACCTCGGCGCGGAATACGTCGTCAAGGAGGAAAAAGCCGACCAGGAGCGCTACAAGGACGACGTCCGCTCCACGGTGACGTATATGCAACTCAAGAAGATCAAAAAAATGATGGTCGAAAACCAAAAGGACCTGCAAAAACCCCATACCGCCGACGAGTTCAAGCTCCTCATGGAGACGCACCGGCATTTGAACGAGCTGGAAGCGGAATTGACGCGGCGGCTGGGCACGGTTATACTCAAATAAGCTTCATGTTCCGAAAGACCCTCCCGTTTCTTTTACTGTTTGTATTGTTCTCGTTTTCCGGCGCGTGGCTGCTGGCGACGTATAGCGCGGCTGATCTGGTCCTGTTCGTCAATGGGCATTATACTGCCTTCCTGGACGCGGTGATGCCGTGGTGGACGGACTTCGGGGATGGCGGAACGCACATAGCGATCATCGTGCTGTTGATCGTGTATGCGTGGCGGACTCGGCGTGGTCCGGCGCGGTGGGGATGGCTGGGGTTCCTGGGGTTTGCGCTGCCGTCGCTGACATCGCAGGTGCTGAAGGAGTCGTTCTTCAACCATGTGCCGCGACCGGTGACGTATTTTACAGACACGCCATCCGTGCTCCATCACGTCGCCGGGGTCGAGCTGTGGACCTACAATAGTTTTCCGTCGGGGCATACGATCACGGCGTTCAGCATCGCGCTGACGTTGATCTATCTCTTCCAGCCGCGGCGCGTGTGGGCGTGGACGCTGGTGCTGTTTGCCTGGGCGCTGTCCGTGGGGTATTCTCGGATGTACCTGGCGGAGCACTTTTTCCGGGATGTGTATGGCGGGGCGATCATCGGGACGGTGATGACGTACGCTTCGCTATGGATCGGAGAAAGGACGCAGCCACGCCGGTGGCGACGGCCGGCAGACAGGCCGCTCGCCTAGAGCGTCTGCTGGATGTCGCTGTAGGATAGCGCGAGCAGGTCTTCTTCGCGGATGCCGAGCGCCTCTTTATAGTGGCAGCACTGGGCGGCGAGCGACTCGACCGGCGTGCTGTCGTCCACGTCCACGGCTTCGATCTCGAGGAAGAAACCGAGGCCCTTTACTTCGTCGAGGTGGAACTTGACGTTTTCGATGAAATAGATTTCGCGCGTTTTCTCCACGACGGCCTTGGTGCCAAGGGCGCGGCTGAGCAGGCACCCCAGCGCGCCGGCGTCGACGTCGGGGGATTCCAGCGGGAAATAGCCCTCGTCGCCCGCGCAGGGGTCGGGGCGGGCGCCGGCTTCCTTAAGGATCAGGGCGTTCTCGATCGTGCCGTGTCGCCATTTGAGCTTCCCGTTGGGTACGTGGAAATAGGTGTCGACCTGGTGGTCCTTTGATGCCAGTCTTGCATGGTGCTCCATCAAAAAAGCCCGTATCGGTTCCAGTTGGTCGAGGCGGGCTTTCAATGCTGTATTGAGAGGTTGCATAGTTATTTTTCGGTGGGGTTTTTCTTGCCCGCCCTGAGCTTTTCCAGGGTCGCGTCCAGCCGCCTTTTGCGGGTGTCGTCGCGTTTGGCGTCGGTGATCCAGCGGATGTATTCGCGCTTGTGGCTATAGGGCAGGGTGTCAAAAAAATCCTTGGCTTTGGGGTGGAGGGTGAAGACGTGCTCCAGGTCCTGGGGGACGTTGACCGCCCGTTTGCCGGGGCGTTCGGCGGTTTGGATGTCCGCGCTGCGGGGGGCGGGGGCTGCACTGTGAGCGGCCTTCTGTGCCAGGGCGGTAGCCGTCTTGGCGCCGGCCTTGGGGACCGTGGCGATGGGAGCCGGGAGCTCGTGCGGGACAGGCTCGCGTGTCGCAGCAGTGGCTTCGGCGCGGGCGGCGGCTTCGGCGCAGTTCCCCTTTTTAAAACGGAGCGCGGTCCAGACGTGGTCGAGCGGTTCGGAGAAGGCGATCTCGAAGCCGTGATCGCACAGGCAGTTCCAGCTACAGTCGCGGTTGAGGTCGCTGGCGATCTTGGAGGCCGCCTTGGGATAGGCGACCCAGAGCTTGGCATCGGCCTGGAGCGCCGGCAGCACCTCCGTCAGGATGGACCTGAGCTGGTTATGATTGATGGCAAACACCAATGCAAAGTCGATCTTCTTCATCCTCAGCAGAGGCGTGACGTTCTTTGCAAAAGCAAGCTTGATAAATTGTTTCTCAATAGAGGAGGGAAGGCCCTGGATCAAAAGATTCTTTTCGTCTTTGAGTTGCAGTTTTTCAAACAACGTTTGCGACATGCGACAATACTTTTTGGCGTAAAAAAGTTTTGAACGGAAAGTTTTGAACGGAATGCAAAGGTAAGGTAATCCACACACAAAACCCGCATACCGGCTGAGTTTGCGAGATTTTCTAATCCTCGTCGTCCAGGGAGCCCTCGTCCTCACGCTTGCGCGCTTTTCGGCGGTCCCGGTACTTCAGGATGCCGGCCCGGCTCTCATTCCCTTTGAGCAGACGGCCGATGTTCTTTTGGTGGGTCAGCAGGACGAGCAATGCGACGGATACGGCGAAAATGCGGTACAGTTGCTGGGGTTCGTCAAAGATATACAATATAAAGACCGCGAATGCAACGCCCGACAGGATCGAGCTCAGGGATACGAAGCGGGTCGTATACAAAACCAGGAGAAATACCCCCACACAGGCCAGCGCGACATAGGGCTGGATCGCCAGCACCATCCCAAACAACGTGGCCACGCCCTTGCCGCCCTTGAAATCCGCCCAGAGGGGGAAGATATGACCGACTACGGCGGATAAACCGAGGCCGATCTGGAGGTTGATCAGGGGTGTGCTGTGGATGGGATCGGTATAGTAGGGTATCAGGAGGAAAAGCTTGACGGCCGCCATGCCCTTGAGCATATCCACCACCATAACGATGGTGCCGTATTTGGAGCCCAGCACCCGGAACGTATTGGTGGCGCCCATATTGCCGCTGCCGTACTCACGGATGTCTATGCCAAAGAAAACTTTGCTCACGATCAATGCCGTTGGAATAGAGCCGATACAGTAGGCTAACAATATGACTAGTAATTCGTCCATAGTCCATTGGATTATTCCGGGTCTATAAAGATACGGGATTTAGCCCAAATTATCGTGGCTTTTTCCATAATTGTGCGACCCAGTCCCCTTCCTGGGCGTCTTCGGTTAAACTCAAACCGGTGGCGGTGGCGGCTTCGGCGATGATCGGCCGGTCCGCGGACAGGATGCCGCTGAGCAGCAGGAGTCCACCCGGCGCCAGCAGGGCGTGGAGCGGTCCCATGAACTGCAGCAGGATGTGGCGGTTGATGTTGGCCAGGACGACGTCGGCGACCGGGACGCCTTCCAGGTTTTCGGCGAGGTGCCACGTGGTTTTGGCGGCGCCGTTCCTTTTGGCGTTTTCCTGCGCGTTTTCGATCGACCAGGGGTCGTTGTCGAGCGCCCATATCGCCTCCGCGCCCAGGTGCTCGGCCAGGATGGCCAGCACGCCGGTGCCGGTGCCAAAGTCAACGACTTTCCGGCCTTCTATGGGTAGCGTCCGCATGGCCTGGATCATCAGCCGGGTGGTGGCGTGGTGACCGGTGCCAAAACTCATCTTGGGGGTGATGACGAGCTCGTGCGCGATGCCCCTGATGGGTTTGTGGAAGTCGGCGCGGACGGCGCAGAAGTCGCCGATGACGACGGGGTCGAAGTTGGATTCCCAGACCTGGTTCCAGTTCTGGTCCTCGAGGCGGTTGACGGTCGCGGGTAGTCTTCGTTCCGCCCAGGCGTCTTCGTCCAGGCGCTCTTCGGGGATGTATGCCTTGAGCGCGTCGTCGGTTTCCTCGAAGCCTTCGAAGCCCAGGGCTTCCAGCTCGGGGATAAGGAGCTCGCGCTGCGTGGGGTCGGGTTCGGGGATGATAAATTCGAGATAGGCCATGTGTCAAAAGAAAAACGACCCGTCCCCGGGAGAGGGCGGATCGCTTTGGTTATGTTTTTTTCAAAAAAGCTAGAGTGTTTCGGAACCGTCGTCCTGGTGACGCGGGGCCGGGCCGGATTCCGCGTCGGCCCTGAATTCGGTGTCGGGCCGGGGTTCACGGGGCTCGCGCGGGGGACGGCTGTCGCTACGGGGGCCGCGATCGCCACGGTCTCCGCGATCCCGGCGGTCGCCGCCACGGTCGCGGCGGTCTCCGCGGTCGCCACGATCGCCGCGGTCTCCACGATCGCCGCGTTCGCCCCTTTCAGGACGTTCGGGGCGCTCGACATAGCCTTCGGGTTTGGGCATGAGTACCTTGCGGCTCAGCTTGTACTTACCGGTCTTGGCGTCGATACCCAGCAGCTTCACCTTGACCATGTCGCCGTCATTGAGCACGCCTTCCAGCGTCTCGAGGCGCTTCCAGCTGACCTCGGAGATGTGGAGCAGGCCCTGCTTGCCGGGCATGAACTCGATAAAGGCGCCGAATTCCTTGATGCCCTTGACGGGTCCTTCGTAGGTCGTGCCGATCTCGGGCTGGGCGGCGATGCCCTTGACCCAGTTGACGGCCTTGTCGAGGCCTTCCTTGGCCGGGGAGAAGATGCTGACTTCGCCCTGGTTGCCGACTTCCTCGATATTGATGGTGGTGCCGGTTTCGCGCTGGATCTCCTGGATGATCTTCCCTTGAGGTCCGATGACGGCGCCGATGAATTCCTTGTCGATGAACAGCTTGACCATGCGGGGCGCGTGCGGTTTTACTTCCGGACGGGCTTCGGCGATGGTCTCGTACATCGCGTCGAGGATGTGCAGGCGGCCCTTGCGCGCCTGTTCCAGCGCTTCGCGCATCACGTCCATCGGCAGGCCGTCGACCTTGATGTCCATCTGCACGCCGCAAATACCTTCGCGGGTACCCGTGACCTTGAAGTCCATGTCACCCAGGTGGTCCTCGTCGCCGAGGATGTCGGTCAGGATGGCGTACTTCTTATCGCTGTCGCGGGTGATCAGACCCATAGCCACGCCGCTGACGTGCTTGGCGAAGGGAACACCCGCGTCCATGAGGGCGAGCGAGCCCGCGCAAACGGTCGCCATGGAGGACGAGCCGTTGGATTCCAGGACGTCGCTCACGACGCGGACGGTGTAGGGATATTCGCTCCCGGGCATCATCTGCTTCAAAGAGCGGAGGGCCAGGTTGCCGTGTCCCACTTCCCGGCGGCCGGGGGCGCGCATCATCTTCACCTCACCGGTGGAGAAAGGCGGGAAGTTGTAGTGGAGGATGAACTTCGTATAGTCCGACTTCGCGGCGGATTCGATCAGCAGCTCGTCCAGGGGCGTACCCAGCGTAACCGTAGTCAGGGACTGGGTCTCGCCGCGGGTAAAGAGCGCGGAGCCGTGGGGCGTGGGCAGCGGGTCGACTTCCATCGCCAGCGGGCGGACCTGGTCGAGCGCGCGGCCGTCGAGGCGTTTGCGGTCGTCGAGGATCATGCTGCGGACGATTTCCCATTCGAGGTCGGCGTAATACTTTTTGGCGAGCTTCCTGGTCTTGTCATCGATGTCCTCGCCGAGGCTTGCGATCATCTCGTCCTTGAGGGCGTTGAAGGCGTCAGTGCGCTCGTGCTTGGCGGTACCCCTGCGCGCGATTTCCAACAGCTTGTCAGAAGCGTACGCGGCTACCTTTTGTTGCAGCTCGTCGTTGGTCTCGGGCTTCTTGTAATCACGCTTACCGGTAACCCCGACCTTGGCACGAAGCTCTTCCTGGGCCTTGATCTGGGCCTGGATGGCCGTGTGGGCTACCTCGAGTGCCTTGACGAGGTCTTCTTCCGCGCATTGTTTGGCTTCGCCTTCGACCATCATCAGGTTCTTCGCGGTGGCGCCGATCATAAAGTCCATGTCGGACTCGGCCAGCTGCGCGCGTGAGGGGTTGATGACGAAGTTACCATTGTGGCGGGCAACGCGCACCTCGGAAATGATTTCCTTGATGGGAATGTCGGACACGGCCAGGGCAGCGGAAGCGGCCAGGCAGGCCATGGCGTCCGGGAGGACGTTCTCGTCGGAGGATACCAGCGTTACCAGTACCTGCACGTCGCAGAGATAGTCGTCCGGGAACAACGGGCGCAGGGCGCGGTCGATCAGACGGCTGGTCAGCACCTCGTAATCGCTCAGACGGCCTTCGCGTTTAAAAAACGAGCCGGGGATACGCCCGGCTGATGCAAATTTCTCCTGGTAATCGACGACAAGCGGGAAAAACTCTTGCCCCTCTTTGGGGTCTTTGTTGGCGACCACGGTGGCCAGCAGGATACAATTCCCCTGGCGCACGGTCACGGCTCCATCTGCCTGGCGGGCCAGCTTACCGGTCTCGATCGTCACGATCCGACCGTCGCCCAGGTCAAATGAGCTACTGATTGGTTGTGTTAACATACACTCTGTATAATCGGCGTAAAAAATAATATGTACAAAAAAACTAATTCCCAACTGCTTATTTCGGTTGGGAATTAGTTTTATTTGGACATCGCTGTCTTATTTGCGGATACCTAATTTCTCGATCAGCTGGCGGTAACCCGTCAGGTCGTGCTTGCTCAGGTAGGTCAGCAGGCGCTTGCGCTGGCCGACCAGGTGCATCAGACCCCTTTGGGTAGAGAAGTCTTTCTTATTAGCCTGCATGTGCTTGGAAATATCATTGATTCTCTCAGTCAGCAAGGCGATCTGGCCTTCGATCGAACCCGTGTTCTTGGCTGACCCACCGTATTCAGCAAAAATGCTGGATCTCTTTTCGTTTGTTATCGACATCTTAGATAGAAATATTGCGGCTGCAAAAGTAGGCAAATTCCCTCCAATATCAAAAAAAAGTTAACTTGTTGTTTCGCTATGGTCCATATCTACACACCCCTTACCTCTCCCCGGTTGAATTATGTCCTGGGGGTGATCTTCCGGGATCACCTGCGGGTGGGATATCGGGTGTACACAAATCCCGCGGAGCTTCCCGAAGAGGGCCTGCGCATCTCGTATTCGACTGAGGATTTAGGGGTTGGGCTATGGATACCGGCTTCGCGGGCGCTGGAGAACGGGGGACCGGCATTGGAGGCGATGCGCGGGGCCGGGCCTTCGGCCGCGGTGGGCTCGTTCGACCTGTTCGGGGCGGTTTTCTTTTGTCTTTCCCGGTTTGAGGAATATTTGCCGACGGCCCCTTATGACCACATGAGCCGGTATGAGCCGGAGGGGTCCTGGGCGGCGCGGAACGGCTTTTTGGAACGGCCGCTGGTGGATGAATGGATCGTCGCCCTGGGGCGGGCGCTCGGGCTGCCGGTGGCTGCCGGGGCCCGGCTTTTTGCTTCGTACGACGTCGACCAGCCGTGGTGCTATAAGCACAAGTCCTGGCTCCCGCGTTCCGGGCGCTGGATGGAGCAGTGGCGGGTCCTGTCGGGGCGGGCGCGCGACCCGTTCGATAACTTCCATTGGATGGATTCCGTCAATGCCTTTTTGCCGGAGGCGCCCGTGTACTTCTTCCCGCTGTCCGCGCGGCGGACCGCTTACGACAAGAACCCGTCGCCGGGGCTGCCGGCCTACCAGGAGCTGATACGGGCGCACGGCGCGCGCTACCCCGTGGGGATCCACCCGTCGTTTTACAGCGCCGCTTCAGATTTGCTGGCCTCGGAAATCGAGGTGTTGAACCGGATCACGGGGCTGCCGGTGACGATCAGCCGTTTTCACTATATCCATTTCCGGTTGCCGTCCGATTACCGGCTGTTGCTGGAGCTGGGGATCAGGGCGGACTATTCGATGGGGTACGGGGAACGCAACGGTTTCCGCGCGTCGTATTCGCGGCCGTTCCCCTGGTACGACCTGTTGCGGGAAACCGAAACGTCGTTGCAGGTCATCCCGTTCTGCTGGATGGAGGCGACGAGCTACCACGTGTCGAAGCTGTCCGCGGAGGCGGCGCTGGCCGAGCTTTTATCGTACAAAGCAGCGCTCGACCGGGTCGGGGGCCGGTTCACGCCCATCTGGCACAACAACAGCCTGGGGCTCGATCCCCGGTGGATCGGATGGCGGAAGGTTTACTACGATTTTTTAAAGGCGTTTGTGCCTACCTTGCCTCTATGAGTAAGCGCGTGTGTATTTGTTTGTTGGATGATCCGGTGTACAAACAGTCGTCGATCCGCGTGGCGGAGGCGCTGGCGCGCGCGGGGTATGCGGTGACGCTGGTGGGGCGCAGACTGCGCGGAGCGGTGGCGTCGGCCGCGGGGGGGGACACGACCTTTCGGCGGGTGCGTTTCCGTACGCTGTTCCACGGGGGCAAGCTCTTTTATGCGGAGATGAACCTCCGGATATTTCTTTACCTGGTGTTCCACCACGTCGACCTCGTTTGCGCGGTGAACCTCGATACCATCGTCCCGGTCTGGGCCATTTCGGCACTCAAACGCATCCCCCGCCTGTATGACGCCCGCGAGCTGTTTACGGAGCTGGCGGAAGTGGTCGCGCGACCGCGGGTCCAGCGGATGTGGCTGTGGGTGGAGCGGCGGATGGTGCCGCGTTTCCCGGTCGGCTACGCCGTCTGCCAGAGCATCGCCGACGAGCTGTTACGCCGGTATGGCGTGGGCTATGCGGTGGTCCGCAACCTGACGGTGCTCCGTAACCCCGTCCCGGGCGCCCGGCCGCTGGACCGTCCTTATCTCTTATACCAGGGCGCGGTCAACTACGGGCGCGGGCTCGACGTCCTGATCCCCGCCATGAAACAGGTCCCGCTCCCGCTGGTGATCTGCGGCACCGGCAACTATATCGACCAGAGCCGCGCGCTCGCCGAAAAACACGGCCTGGGCCGCAAGGTCATCTTTACCGGCCAGCTGCCTCCGCGGGAACTGGTCCGCTATACCTACAACGCCCACGCGGG
Source organism: Dinghuibacter sp. (assembly GCF_035492835.1). Taxonomy (NCBI): domain Bacteria; kingdom Pseudomonadati; phylum Bacteroidota; class Chitinophagia; order Chitinophagales; family Chitinophagaceae; genus Dinghuibacter; species Dinghuibacter sp. Next base: position 16,668 of record NZ_DATJIY010000098.1, on the reverse strand, counting down.
GATCAACCTCGTGGAGCGGGAGGGGTTGAACCAGTATTTTTCCCTCCCCAACAAGCTCTTCGACTATATCCACGCCTGTCTCCCGCAGGTCGCCATGGACTATCCCGAATACCGCCGCGTCCAGGAAACCTTCGAGGTCGCGGTGCTCATCCCCGATGTGACGGAGACGCTGGTCGTGGAGGCGATCCTCCGGTTGTGCAACGACCCCGTGCTCTATGGGCGGCTGCAGGCGAATTGCCGGCTGGCCAGGGAGGTGTTTAACTGGCAGGTGGAGGAGAAGGGGTTGCTCGCGGTGTATGACGGGGCGCTACATAAAAAATAACACATGCATATACACGTCCTCTCTTTCACGATCCCCTACCCTCCCGACTATGGCGGGGTGATCGATGTGTTTGAAAAAATCAGGGCGCTGCAGGCGGAGGGGGTGCGGGTGCATTTGCATTGTTACCAGTATAACCGGGAGAGGGCGGAGGCGTTGGAGGAATATTGCGAGAAGGTGTATTACTACCAGAGGAAGGTGGGGCTTTCGCTGACGTTGCCGCACATCGTGGCGTCAAGGCGGCACGCGTTGCTGGCGACGCGCCTGGACAGGGACGACTACCCGATCCTCGCGGAGGGGGTGCATACGGCGTATCCGCTGGTGCAGGGATGGTGGCCGGGGCGGAAGGTGGCGGTGCGGCTGCACAACGTGGAAACCGAATATTACCGGAACCTGTCGGAGGTGACGCACGACCGGTGGAAGTCGATGTACTATGGGATAGAGAGCGGGTTGCTCCGGCGATGGGAGGAAAGGGTGGCGGCGTTGCCGCTGCTGGCGATACACCCGGGGGTGAAGGCGTATTACGAGGACGTTTTTGGGGCGCGGGAGGTGACGTACCTGCCGGCGTTTACGCGGTATGTGGCGGGGGACAACCCGTTGGGTCGGGGGGAATACGTGCTTTTCCACGGGGACCTTTCGGTGGCGGATAACGTGGAGGCCCTGCGGTGGCTGCTGGAGGAAGTCCGCGGCGAGGGCCGGCTGCCTTGGGTGGTCGCGGGGCGGCAGCCGGACGAACGGGTTTTCCGCCTGATACGGGGACACGCGGGGGTGCGCCTGTACGACAACCCGTCGGCGCCCGACATGGAGGCGCTGATCCGCGGGGCGCAGGTGCACGTGGTACAGTCGTTCAACCCGGAAGGGATTAAAATAAAATTGTTGCACGCGCTCTTTGCGGGGCGTCATTGTATTGCGCAGGAGGCGCTGCTGGCGGGCACGGGGCTTTCGGAAACGTGTCGCGCGGCGGGGGGTGCGGCCGAATTCCGGGCGGCGCTCGATGAGCTCTGGGAGCGCCCGTTCACCGAAGAGGACCGGGCGTTGCGGACGAGGTTGCTGCGGGAGCAGTTCGACAACGGCACGAACGCGCGGGCGCTGATGGCGGCGTTGCGCTAGGGCGGGATTTACACTACAGACGCATTATCCACGACCTTCCCCCGCTCCGTCTTGACGGTGCGGGCGGGGAACTTTTGGATGACGCGGTAGTCATGGGTGGCCATGATGACGGCGGTACCGTAGTCGCGGGCGATATAAAACAGGAGCTGCATGATCTCGTCGGAGGTCTCGGGGTCGAGGTTACCGGTTGGCTCGTCGGCGAGGATGAGCTTGGGGGAGTTGAGGAGGGCGCGGGCGATGTCGACGCGTTGCTGTTCGCCGCCGCTCATCTCGAAGGGCATCTTGAAGCCCTTGGAACGGAGACCGACCTTGTCGAGGACGTCCTGGATCTTCTCGTCGATGAGCTGCTGGTTGGTCCAGCCGGTGGCGCGCAGGACGAACTTGAGGTTATCATAGACGGTGCGGTCGGTGAGGAGCTGGAAGTCCTGGAAAACGACACCGAGGTTGCGGCGGAGGAAGGGCACCTTTTTCCAGCTGACGTTGCGGAGGTTGAAACCGGCGACCTGGCCGTCGCCCTGGCGGAGGAAGAGGTCTCCGTAGAGGGTCTTGAGCAGGCTCGATTTGCCCGACCCGGTCTTGCCCACGAGGTATACGAATTCGCCCTTGTGCACGGTGATGTTGACGTCCTGGAGGATCAGGTTATCGCCCTGGTATATGTTGGCATGCTCTAAGGTGACGATTACTTCTGCCATCGGGTCCGTTTTGTAGAACCGCAAAATACGCAAATACAAGGGATTGATTATACCTAAAAAAATAGTTGTTAAACTAAATATTTCGTCATACCTTAGATATATGCCACCCAAAACACTCACAAAAGCAGAAGAACAAATCATGCAGGTCCTCTGGAGCGTCGGTAAGGGATTCTCCCGGGACATCCTCGAGGCCCTGCCGCAGCCGAAGCCCCACCAGAATACCGTTGGAACGATCCTGAAGATATTGCAGGACAAAGGCTTCGTGGGGGCCAACCTGGTTGGCCGCAACCACGAGTACTACCCGGTAGTGTCCAAGGAAGAGTATTCCAAGAGCTCGTTGAAAAGCTTCGCCAAAAGCTACTTCGACGGTTCCTTCTCGAATATGGTATCCTTCTTCGTGAAGGAAAAGAGCCTGTCGGTGGAAGAACTGGAGAAGCTGTTGCAACAAATTAAAAAGCAAAAGAAATGAATCCCCCGATCGCCTACTTGCTGAAGATGGTCCTGGTGTCGGGCGTGCTCTACGCCTACTACCACGCTGTGCTGCGGGACAAGCGCTTCCACCAATGGAACCGGTTCTACCTCCTGGCGGCGGCGCTGTTGTCGGTGACGCTGCCGCTGTTCCACATCCCCGTCCGGGCGGAAGAGACCCAGGACAACCGCCTCCTCCTGGAGGTCTGGCGGGTGCTGGGCAAGGGGAGCGAAAGCACGGTCACGGTGACGGCCACCCGGGGCCTGACCTGGCTGGCGCTCGTAGGCTATATATATGGGGCGGTGGTAGCCGCCCAGCTGCTGGTGCTGGGCGCGCACCTGGTGAAGCTGCGCCGGATGCGCCGCGGGTCCCCGCACATGCGCCTGGACGACGTCACGCTGGTGACGACCGCGGACCGCGGCACGCCGTTCTCGTTCTTCCGGTGGATCTTCTGGAATAATACCCTGGCGCTGGATTCGGAGGAAGGACAGCGCGTGCTCAGGCACGAGCTGACGCACGTCCGGCAGCGGCATAGCCTGGACAAGGTGCTGATGCAGGTGCTCTGCGCGGTCCTTTTCCCGGTCCTGCCGCTCTACTGGATGCGGCGGGAGCTCCAGCTGGTCCACGAGTACCTGGCGGACAAGCAGGCAACCGAGGACGCTGACGCGTATGAATATGCGCGGCTGCTGCTCAGCCAGGCCTTCCACGCGTCGCCCAACGTCCTTGCGAACAGTTTTTTTCAACACCCTTTAAAAAGACGATTAGCCATGATGACCCGTTTTTCAAACCCCAAGTATACCTATCTGCGCAAGGTCATGTTCCTGCCGGTGGCGCTGTTGCTGTTCGGGCTGCTGGCCTTCCGTGTGGAAGCCAAGCACCCGATGATTATGGTGCGGCTGCGCGCGGCGGAGTCGACCGTGTCGGGCGCGCTGCTGACCAAGGTAACGGCGCCGGATACCGCGCGGCCGGAAGTGATCGTCATCGGTCACCCCGCGCCCGCGCCCAAAAAGCTGGAAGAGGTCACCGTTATCGGTCGCGCGGAGCCCGTCAAGCGGGAGAACGTCACCCTGCAGGACCTCGGGATCACAAGCCAGCCGGCAGCGGTCACCGTCACGGGCCAGCCGCGCAAGCTCGAGTCGGTCACCGTTGTGGGCTACGCCGCTCCCCGGAAGGGGGAGGAAGTCACCGTCACGGGATACGCCCGGCCGTTGGCTAAAAGCTACCTGGATACGCTCCCCGATGCGAATGTAGCCTTTGCCAGGATATCCCAGCCGTCGGACCTCGATAGCGTGCTCATGTTCGTGGACGGGAAAATGTGTCCCCCCTCCATACTCCAGAGCCTCAATCCGAATACCATCGAATCGATAACGGTGCTCAAGGATCAGACCGCGATCAACAAATACGGGCTGCTGGCCAGGAACGGGGTGATCGAGATCACGACAAAAAGCGCCGCGCAGACGATAGCCCCGCAAACGGATGATGACAACAAAGTCTTCACCAAAGTAGAAGTAGAAGCGGGTTTCCCGGGGGGCGACGCCGGCTGGAATGAATACGTCCGCAAAGCCATCACCGCCCATATGGACGAATTGCAGGCCGAGAAAAAGAGCGGTACCTGCGAAATCCAGTTCATCGTCAACCGGCAGGGGGTCGTGAGCGACGTCCAGGCCCTGACGATGCAGGGCACTGCGCTCGCGAACCTTTGCGTCAACGCGATCAAGCGGGGCCCGCTCTGGATACCCGCCCGGAACAACGGTCACGTGGTCAAGGCCTTCCGCAAGCAAAAAATCACCTTCCAAATGCCCTCTGAATGATCGGCGTACTGTCCTCGTACCTGCTTAAAGTCACCCTCCTGTCGGGAGTCCTGTACGCCTATTACCACGTTTTCCTGCGGGAGAGGCCGTCCTTTGGCTGGAACCGCTTCTACCTGCTGGCGGCCACGCTGCTGGCGGTGGGCGCGCCGCTGCTGAGGATACCCTTGCGGGTACACGCTACGGAGGCGGAGACGCCGGTGCTGGTGCACCTGCTGAAGGTTATGCCCGGTTCGGGGGAATCGGGGCTGGAGGGGACCGACACGGGGACGGCGACGGGCGGGGTTTTCCCCTGGGAAAGCGCCGCGCTGGCGGTCTATGGCGCGGTCGCGCTGGCGCTGCTGGGCATCCTGCTCTACCAGGTCCTACGCATCGTCCGCCTGAAAAGACGCGCCGGTCAGCAACGGCTCGACGACGTCACGCTGATCGAAACCGACGCGCCCGGCACGCCGTTTTCCTTTTTCCGCTGGATCTTCTGGGACCGCGCCCTGCCGGTGGATTCGGAACGGGGACGCGCGATCTTCAGGCACGAGCTGGCGCACGTGCGCCAGCGGCACAGCGTGGATAAATTATGGTTACAGGCGCTCTGCGCGCTGTTGTTCCCGGTGGCGCCACTCTACCTTATCAGACGGGAGCTGCAGCTGGTCCACGAATACCTCGCCGATCATATCGCCGCGCGGGACACCGAGGCTTACGCGCGCTACCTGATCGAGCACGCGCTCCACGCGCACCGGGGCGACCCGACCCACGCTTTTGCACGGCATCCTTTGGCCAGACGTATAGCTATGATACAACAGTCTTTGCTCCGGCAGGCGCGGACCTCGGCATGGAAACGCTGGATGGTTCTGCCCCTGTTCGGCGCGGGATTCGGGCTGGCGGCGTTTACGCTACAGCGTTATCCGGCGCCGGTCCCGGCGGCCAGGACCCTGACCGTGGTGATCGATGCGGGTCACGGCGGCGAAGACAAGGGGGCGATGGCCTTTGGTCTCCGCGAAAAGGACCTCTCGCTGACCCTCGCCCGGGAAGTCGAGCGCCAGGCCAGGACATACCCCGTACGCATCCTCCTGTCGCGCAGCGCCGACTCCACGATGAGTGTCGGCGACCGGCTCCGTTACTGTAAGGACAACCAGGCCGACCTGTGCGTGTCGCTGCACGTCAACGCCGATCGGGATGGGCGGGGCCGCACCGGGATCGAAAGCTACCTGGCCAAGGACCGCAACCGCTACTATGACGAAAGCGTCGTGCTGGGGTCGCTGCTCCAGACGCACCTGGGCGCGGTATATACGACGGCGCCCACGCTCTCCCACCGCGAGGCCACCCACATCGGCATCCTGGACCGGAATATTTGTCCGGCGGTATTGCTGGAGGTGGGTTACCTCGATAACAGGAAGGACATGCGTTTTATCACGCAAAAGGGCAACCAGGAAATGATCGCGCGCGAGATCCTTCAATCGATCACGGACTACGCGAACGCGGGGCCGGCCCGGACGAGCAACAACCACTGACCATAGTTTTTCATGACAGTACTAACCCATGCGGGCCTGTGCCTGCTGACCCTGCTTTGCTTGTCCGCCCGTGCCCAGGATACCCTGCGGCACGGGAAAACGGACACCCTGAAGTCCATCCGTATACTCGGCCAGCGGCCCCTGGCGGAAAAACGGCTGGACCGTACCGTGGTCCACGTGGACGCGCTGATGGCCAACACCGGCGGCCAGGCCCTGGACGCGCTGGCCAACACGCCGGGCGTGACCGTGGACGACGATGGGACGATCACCCTCAACGGAAAGGACGGCATCCTCATCCTGATCGACGACCGGCCGACCTATCTCGACGGGCAGGCGCTGGTGAACTACCTCAAGTCCCTCCCCGCCTCGACGCTGTCTTCCATCGAGCTGCTGCCCAACCCGCCGGCACGCTATCCGGCCTCGGGGAACGGGATCATCATCCTGCGGACGAAAAAGGCGTTGTCTTCCGGCTTCCACGCACAGGTTACGTCCAACTATCAATGGAACGGGTACCCACACACCAGCCAGAGCATCGACGTGAACGGGCAGGAGGGCGCGTGGCAGTTCAGCGGGATGGCGGCGTATTCCTACAACCGTAACTGGTTCGAAAGCGATCGCTGGCGGCGATATACGGACGCCACCGGCAAGATAACGGCGCTGGACACCCAGATCAACCACGAGGACAACTGGGCGCAGTCGATCGATTATATGGCGGCGGTCGATCACAAGGGTGCGCGTACCTCCTGGGGGGCGCTGGTCAGCGGGAGCGCGAATCCTTACCACGAGATCGGGCACTACCGGGATGGGTTTTACAACGCCCTGGGGCTGCCGGATTCGATGATGGATACGCGGAGCCGATTCCACAATTACGCGGCCGATGTCAATGCCAACGGGCACTTTTCGCACCGGTGGGCGCACGAGGGGCGCAGCCTGTCGGCGGATGCGGATTTTGTGCACTACAGGACGGAGGGTCACCAGGACGAGGTCTCGACGTCCTCGGACGTCTACGAATTGATCTCCGACCAGCCGTTCATCGCGCGGATCTACAGTTTCAAGGCGGATTACACGGACAAATTCGGGAAGACGTTTTTTTTGGAGGCGGGGGCGCAGGAGACGTATTCGGTACGGCAAAGCCAGGGCGCGTATCTCGACGGGGCGCCGGGTCTTACGGCGCCGGACAGCGCGCAGGACAACACCTTCCGCTACGAGGAGCAGATACGGTCGGCGTATGCGACGCTCCGTCATGAATCCAAACGATTTACGCTACAGGCGGGCCTCCGGCTGGAGGATACCTGGGCGCACGGGCGCTCCTCCGGGAACGTGGATTCGACGATCCGATTGAGCTATGTCGATCTTTTCCCGTCGGTGCACGCGTTGTACAAGGCCAGCGACGCCGATCAGTTCACGTTCGCGTATAGCCGCAGGATCGAGCGGCCGGATTACAACGACCTGAACCCCTCCCGGTTCTACTTCGACCGGACCACGTATTTCAACGGGAACACGGCGCTGCAACCCGAGTTTTCGCAGAATGCGGAAGTCGCGTATACGTACAAGGGACGCTATACGCTGACGGCGTCCTATAGTTCGGAGCGCGGGCTCATCCACCAGTTCTATGTCGTGAGCGGGAATACGTTCTATTACTACCAGATCAACATGGACCACCGGACATCGGGGCACCTGGCCGCGGATGCCTCCACGCCGCTGGGGCCGCATTGGTCGCTGAATGCGCACGGGGAGCTCGCCGTTTCGCACTACAAGACGCACCTGCCGGACAGCACGATGCTGGATAAGACCATGCCTTATTGCCTGTTTTCGGGGAACCTCCGGTATAATTTCCTGAAAGGCTGGAGCGCGGAGGCCGTGGGGCAATACCAGTCGTCGGTCCTGGTCGGGCAAACGGTGATCCAGCCGGGGGGACACCTGAACCTGACGGTACGGAAAAAGGTCCTGCACGACGCGGGGGCGGTGACGATCCAGGGAATCGACGTGCCGGGCACGTGGATCAACCGGCGGTATGCGTATATGAACGGGGCGACGGAGCACTTCTACAACGACTTTCACCACCGGGCGGTGTCGCTGACGTTTACCTATGGGTTCGGGAAGAAGGGCATCAAGGTCGAGCGGCACGAGAGCGGGGCGGAGGAGGAGCGGGCGCGGCTGTAGCACCCCCTGGGGCCCCCGGCTTAGAACCTGATCGTTTCGCCGTCGCGGGTGATCAGCAATTCTTTTTGCGGAGCTTCTTCCACGCGGCCGATGACTTTGGCTTCGATGCCATAGCGGTGCGCGGCCTCGATGAAGAGGTGCGCGTCCTTTTCCGTCGTGTAGATTTCCAATCGCTGCCCCATGTTGAACACCTGCGACATCTCACGGTTATCCGCGCCCGAGGCGGCCTGCAGCAGTGGGAAGATGGGCGGGGGGTCGAACAGGTTGTCCTTGACGATGCGGATGTTGTCGCCGACGTATTTAAGGACCTTGGTGAGACCGCCGCCGGAATTGTGGATCAGGCCGTGGATCGAATGGAAGTGCGTCTTCAGCACTTCCTGCATCAGCGGGAGGTAGGTGCGGGTCGGGCTCAGGAGGAGCTGGCCGACGTGTACCTGGAGGCCGTCGATGTTGACGAGGTCGAGCAGGCGGTGACCGCCGATATAGACCACTTCGCGCGGCAGCGCGGGGTCGTAGGTTTCGGGATATTCGTCGGCGTAGTACTTGGCCAGGGCATCGTGGCGGGCGCTGGTGAGGCCGTTGGAGCCGATGCCGCTGTTGTAGGCGTGCTCGTAGGCGCAGCGCCCGAAGCTGGCCAGCCCGACGATGACATCGCCCGGCTGGATGTGCTCGTTGGTGACGGTGGCGACGCGGGGCCAGCGCGCCGTCATGGTGCCGTTGACCGCGATGGTGCGGACCACGTCTCCCACGTCCGCGGTTTCACCGCCCATAAAACGGATGTTCACGCCATAGTCGCTCATCTGGTCGAAGAACGCCTGGGTGCCGTGGATGATCGCCTGGAGGACTTCCCCGGGGATCTTTGTCTTGTTGCGGTCTATGGTCGATGAAAACAGGAACTGGTCGTGTATCCCGACGCACAACAGGTCGTCGATGTTCATGACGATGGCGTCCTGGGCGATGCCCTTCCATACGTCGAGGTCCCCCGTTTCTTTCCAATAGAGATAGGCCAGGATGCTCTTGGTGCCGGCGCCGTCGGCGTGCATGACGTTGACCCAGCTCGAGTCGCCGCCCAGGTAGTCGGGGTAGACCTTGCAAAAGGCATGGGGGAACAGACCCTTGTCCAGGCCCGCCGTGGCGGCGTGGACTTCTTCTTTCTGGGCAGACACGCCACGTTGTTGGTAGAGCGACATGGGCGCGAAATTACGGCAATTATTCCGTTCTCAGGCTCTGAACGGGGTTGGCGCGGGCGGTCTTCAGCGCCCTTATGGCGATCAGCGCCGTAATGAGCAACGCCATGCCCGTGCCGACCGCGACAAAGGGTATGACGGTCAGGTCAACCTTGTACGCATACTGGTCCAGCCAGCGTCTGAGCCCGAGGTACGCCAGCGGCCACGCGATCAGGTTGGCCAGCCCGAGGAGCAACAGGAATTCCCGGGTGAAGAGCGCTATGAGCTGCGCGAGGTTTGCCCCGAGCACCTTCCGGATACCGACTTCCCGGGTGCGCCGGGTAAGGCTGAGCGAGACGATGCCGAAGACGCCCAGCAGGACGATGACCAGGGAGATGACGGTGGCGACGCCAGCGGCCTTGTCCATGCGGAGCTCGATATCGTACATGGTTTTTAGCGCGTCGCCCTGGAAGGAATAGTTGAAGGGCGCGTCGGGGAAGAGCCGCGTCCATTCTTTTTGAAGCGCGCTCATTTGCGCGGGGAGCTCGCCGGTCCTGAGCCGCAGGGTCATGTACCGGTAGGTAAAGGAGTAGCGGGGATGGATGATGAACAGGGGCCCGATCGGATCGCGCATCGACCCGAAGTGGAAGTCCTTGATGACACCCGCGATCGTAAATATCGCCGGGCCGGCGAAGCTGGTTTTTACGGGCTGCCGGAGCGCCTGTCCGGGGGAGGCGAAACCCAGCGCCTTTGCGGCGGTCTCGTTGACGACGACCTGCAGGCTGTCGGTTACCGGGGTGTTGAACATCGCGCCGGCCACCACGGGAATCTTATACGTGGCAGCGTAGTTTTCATCCGTTATCAGCTGCGTGGCGATGAGCGCCGTGGAGGGGTTCTGCCCGGCGCGGTAGATGCCGGTCCCGATGTTGCCCGCGTTGCCATCCGGTATTTCAAAGGAAAAACTGGCGGCTTCCACGTCGGGGTTCCGCGACAATTCGTCGCGTTTTATCTCCATGCGGCGCACGCCATCGCCGGACCAGTCCCTGGGCAACGTGACGCTGACGATCCGGTCTTTCTTATACCCCAGGTCGGCGTGGAAGAAAAACGCGATCTGTTGCCTGATCGTGAGCGCCGCGATCAAGACCACGATGGCGGAGACGAACTGGAGCGTGAGGAGGGCATACCGGAGGGTCTTCTTGTCCCCCACCCCGGTGAGCTTCCCCTTGAGGGAGCCCGACGGTTGCTGGCCGGACAGGGCCAACGCGGGGTAAAGACCGGCGAGGGTACCGATCGCCAGCGACAGCCCGATGGGTACGAGCCAGGCCGCGGGCGGCGTGGGAATGTCCCGGCCCAGCAGGTCGCCGAAAAAAGGACGGGCCGCCCAGAAGCTGCCCGCGGCTATCAGCGCCGCCGCCAGAACGGTGACGACGGACTCCGTCAGGAACTGCCCGACGAGCTGTCGCCTGAGACTACCCAGCACCTTGCGCACGCCGATCTCCCGCAGCCGCGTCACGGAATTGCCGAGGCTCATGTTGACGAAATTGATGACCGCCATGAGCAGGATAAACACGGCGATCAGCGCCAGCGCGCGGATCATGTTCCATGCGGTGTCGCCGTGCGCGTGCAGGTAGTAGTCGTGGATGGGCGTGAGGTACACGCGCAGGTTGGGCGCCAGGTTCGGGGCGTTGTCCCTGATGAGTTTCTTTAAGGGCGCTTCGAGCTGCGCGGGTCGCACGCCCGGGGCGAGCTGTATATAACTGACGATATAGGGGTTCTGCCAGGAGGTGAACCCGCCGTCCCGGTTAAAGAACTTGAGGGCGGTGGCGGGCAGGAAAAAATGGTTGTCCGCGGGAGCCGACCCGTAGTAGGTGATCGTGTTGTAAGCGGGCTCTTCCAGGACGCCCCCGATGGTGAAGTCTTTTTTCCCGCCGGAGAAGGACTGGATCGAGAGCGTCTGGCCCAGCACGTCCTTACGGCCAAAGAATTTGACGGCCATGGCGTCGGTGAGCACCAGCTTGTCCGGGCTGTTGAGCGCCGTTGGGGCGTCGCCGTAGAGGAGCTTGAACCCGAAGAGGGTCAGGAAGCTCGCGTCCCCGACCTGCAACCCTTCGCTAAAGTGTTTGTCTCCGCGGGAGACAATACCCATGATGCCGTCGTGGTGATAGTAGCCCGTCACCAGCTGCGGGTATTGTTCGTGGAGGGCTTGCGAGACCGGCCCGATGGTGGTCCAGTCCAACCCCATGTTCGGGTCCTTCCAGTCGCTCCGGACGATATACAGGCGGTCCCCGCCGGGCATGCCGGCGTTGACGCGCCATTCGCCCCAGATATAAGCGCCGATGAGGAAGAAAAAAGTGAGACCGGCGCTCAGGCCCAGTACGTTTACGAGCGATAGGACGGGCGTTTTGCGCAGGGTCCTGAGCGCGGTCTTCAGATAATTCCGGAACATATATTGGTTTTCGTGGCGGTCGGTGCTTATTCGCTACTCACTCAGGGAGAGGACGTTGCCGTCGGGGTCCTTGAACCAGGCGACCCTGGTGCCGCCAGGGGCGACCCAGATGCCGAGCTCGTCCTGCTGGTCGAAACCGTAGCGTTCGAATACTACGCCTTTCTGCATGAGGTCCTGTATCTTCTGCCCGATGTTCGTTACGTCCCAGCCGAGTACGGTGAAGGGCTGAGGGGTCAGGTTTTGTACGGTGGTTATCCTAAGGCGGCAGGCGCCGGCGTCGAATTCGAGGGCGAAGTTGTCCTGGCTGAGGAGGGTGAAACCGAGCGTGTCCCTGAAAAAGGCCAGGCTGCGGGCGGGGTTAGTGGTTGGCAAGAAGGCTTTAAGGCGCATGCTACAAGATAGGGCGCGCTTTTTAAAAGAAAGGTTAAATCGGGTCAGCTTCGGGATGTGAGGCGTGGCCGGGCTCGGCGGCGCGGGGGTCGAGCTTGGGGCGTTGCTGGAAGATGTGGGATAGCATGGCGTAAAGGTCGGGGTGGCGGGTCTCCATCAGGTCGGGGCGTTTGAAGAAGTATTCGCTGACGACGGCGAGGAATTCGGCTTCGTTGGTGGCGGCGTAGCGGTTGATGTCGGTGTGGCCGGAGCGGAGGGCGTGGAGGTAGGTTTGGAGGAGGTGGGTCCACGCGTCGACCGAGTGACCCAGGAGACTTTCAGGGATACCGTCGACGGCACCGTCCGACTTATCGATGAGGTGCACGAACTCGTGGACGCCGGTATTGGCGGTGGAGTGGACGGAATCGTAGCCGGACCTCAGCGACGGCCGCGACAGGATCATGACGCGCTCCATGGCGCCGGAGCCTACCATGCCCAGGACGTTGGCGCGGTTGTCGGGGCCCGCGAAGTGTTGCTGGTCGAAGGCGCCTTCGTACAGGAGCACGTCGGTGAGGTTATTATAGGACCATTCCTTATAGCCGAATACCGGGATGACCGCGCTGGCGCCGACCAGGACGCGGTCGACGTCCTCGAGCCCGATCTGGACGCCATGGACGCGGAACTCCCGCAGAAAGTCGTCCACGCGGGCGGCAAAGCGATCTTTTTCTTCGGCGGACAAGGCCCGGAAAAAACCCACGTGGGCTTCGAGCAGGCCCCTGTTGTCTTTTGGCGCGGGCTCACCCCGCTTCCGCTTCCGGCGGGCGTTGAGCAGGAGGATTCCCGTCATCACCGCCACACCGGCCGCCACCACTCCGGAGGTGGCCCAATCTATCGAATTCATTATCAGTCGTTTTCGTATTAACAATCGATTATAATCAACCTAACGGGGTTTGGGGTAACTTGATGTACGATCCAAACCGCTATGAATATGCCCGATCCATTCTCCACACGGGCGAAGGAAGTGTTGTCCTTTGCCAGTGAAGAGGCCCTGAGGCTCGATGACCACACCCTCGATACCGAGCACCTCCTGATGGGGCTCATCCGCCAGGGAAACAATACCGCACTCACCTCTTTCCGTCACGCCCATATCGACCTCGACCAGCTCTGGCAGGAAGCCGAGTCCGCGTCTTTGCTCCGCGGCCACGGCCGCCGGAAACCGGATTTCCGCCTCCCCCCTTCGCGTACCGCCACCAAGGTGCTCGAGCGTGCCCAGCGCGAGGCCCGGTCGCTGGGCGTAGAGCTGGTGGAGCCGGAGCACCTCGTTTTGTCGCTGCTGCGACATAAAAGGAATCGCGCGGCACGGATATTGGAGCAGTTCAGCCTTGGGTATGACGAATTCCTGCGCGGGCTGGGCGGCTAACGCGGAGCCTGGGCACCGTCATCCTACGTTACCTATGACCGCGTTGGGGTCCGCGACGCGCGGGTCCTCTTCCAGCCCCAGCAGCAGCAAGCACTTCTCGCGTGTCGGCCACCACACCAGGAAAACCACTACGACCAAACCGGTGATCGAGACAAAACGGGCGTGTCCCGTCAGCAGATACGCTACTGTCGCAAAAAGACCGATGGCGTTGCCGATGGTGTCCCGGAAGACGACCGCCTGGCGGTACGCCGCCAGCGCCTCCGCTATGGTTTTCTTTTCGCGGGCCGCGGCTATCCGGCCCCGGAAGACGTAATGGACGGTGACCAGCACCACCAGCGCAAGGACGAGCCCCGCATAAAAACCCGTATCGTCCATGCCCGCGGACGCCGTCGCCCAGCGTGCGTTTTTCGGCCCATTGGAAAACCCACTCGAATGCCGCGCCAGGAGAGCCATCCCGCCATACAAAACCTGACCGGCGGTCAGTATACCATGGAGCCTTGTCAGCGAACGGAAATACCCCACGAATGTCTGTTCCCCAACGGGTACGTTTCTTCTCGACATGGTGTCAAGATACCGCAAATTCCCCGTAGCTTCGCGCGAGACTTTGTCATACATATGCAGGTACACAGAGGGCTTGAGCATTTACCGGCTTTTCGCAACGCGGTCATCACCATAGGCACATTCGACGGGGTGCACAAGGGGCACCAGGAGATCATCGCTTCGCTGAAGGAAACGGCTGCCGAAGTATCCGGTGAAACGGTCATCCTGACGTTCCACCCGCATCCGAGGCAGGTGGTCCGTGGCGCCGAAGAGCGCGTGTCCCTGCTCACGACCCTGGATGAAAAGATCGAGCTGCTCCGGCTGCAGGGGGTCGATCACCTGGTGGTGATCCCGTTCACGGTGGAGTTTTCGCAGATGAGCGCGGAGGAATACGTATCGGAGTTCCTGGTCAGGCGTTTTGCACCCCATACCATCATCATTGGATACGACCATCGTTTCGGCAGGAACCGGAGCGGGGACTTCCGGTTGCTGGAGGCGCTCGGGGAGCGGTTTTCGTTCCGTGTCCGCGAGATACCCGAGCGTGTGCTGGACCTCCTGAAGGTCAGCTCAACGCGTATCCGCGAAGCCCTTTTGTCCGGGCAGCCGGTGGTGGCCGCGGAGTGCCTGGGGTACCGGTACTTCTTTGAAGGAACGGTGGTTCGTGGGCAGCAGATCGGCCGCACGCTGGGGTTCCCGACGGCGAATATCCACGTGGCGGACCCGGAGAAACTGATACCGGCGGATGGGATATACGCCGTGCGTGTCGTGGTCGACGGCAGCGAGCGCAACGCGATGATGAGCATCGGCTTCCGCCCGACCGTCGGGGGGAAGGACCGGTGGATCGAAGTGAACATCCTGGATTTTTCGGGGGACCTCTATGGGGCCACGCTGCGCGTTTTTCTGGAGGCGTACCTGCGGCCGGAGCTGCGCTTTGACAGCCTCGACGCGCTCAAGGAACAGATCGAACGGGACAGAGTCAATACCATAAACATACTAGAACCATAACCATATGCTCCACACCATCAATCCCACGACCACCGAAGCCTGGAAGGCCCTGGGCGCCCACGCGGCCGAGATGAAAGCAGCGCACCTGCGTGACCTTTTCGCCGGCGACCCGCAACGCTTCAACCGCTATAGCCTCGAGCACGAGGATATCCATTTCGACTATTCCAAGAACCTGATCACCGACAAGACGCTCGGGTTGTTGCAGGGGCTGGCGGCCGAGTGCAAGGTCAAGGACGGGATCGACGCCATGTTCAGCGGGGAGAAGATCAACCAGACGGAGAACCGCTCGGTGCTGCACACGGCGCTGCGAAACTTCTCCGGCAAACCCGTTTACTCCGACGGCAAGGACGTCATGCCCGACGTGCAACGCGTCCTGGCGCAAATGAAACACTTTTGCGAACAGATCCACAGCGGCGCCTGGAAGGGGTATACGGGTAAAAAGATAAAATACATCGTGAACATCGGGATCGGCGGGAGCGACCTGGGCCCGCTGATGGTGACCGAGGCGCTGCGCCCCTACTGGATTGCCGGCATGGACGCGCACTTCGTGTCCAACGTGGACGGCACGCACATCGCCGAAACGCTAAAGGTGGTGACGCCCGAAGAGACGCTCTTCCTGATCGCCTCCAAGACCTTTACCACGCAGGAAACCATGACCAACGCCCACAGCGCGCGGGACTGGTTCCTCGAACACGCCAAGGACCCGGCCATGGTCGCCAAACACTTCGCGGCCCTTTCGACCAATGCCAAGGCCGTGTCCGAGTTCGGTATCGATACCGCCAACATGTTTGAGTTCTGGGACTGGGTCGGCGGCCGCTACTCCCTTTGGAGCGCGATCGGGTTGTCCATCGCGCTGATGGTGGGGTATGACAACTTCGAAAAGCTGCTGCGCGGCGCGCACTCGGTGGACAACCACTTTACGCATACGCCCTTCGAGAAGAATATCCCGGTGATCATGGCGCTCGTCGGGCTCTGGTACACCAACTTCTTCGGAGCCCAAACGGAGGCCATCCTCCCCTACGACCAGTATATGCACCGTTTTTCCGCGTATTTCCAACAGGGGAATATGGAAAGCAACGGGAAGTCGATGGACCGTTCCGGTAAGAAGGTCACATATGCCACCGGCCCCGTGATCTGGGGCGAGCCCGGCACCAACGGGCAGCACGCCTTTTACCAGCTGATCCACCAGGGCACGCTGCTGATCCCGTGCGACTTTATCGCGCCCGCGATCAGCCACAACCCGCTGGGGGATCACCATCCGAAGCTGCTCAGCAACTTTTTTGCGCAGACCGAGGCGCTCATGAACGGGAAGTCGGCGGATGCGGTCGCTGCCGAGCTCGCCGGGAAAGATCCGGCGTCTATAGCCTCGCTCGTGCCGTTCAAATTGTTTTCCGGCAGCCGGCCGACGAATTCATTTTTGTTGAAGGAGATCACTCCCTATACCCTTGGGCAGCTGATCGCGCTCTATGAGCACAAGATCTTTGTGCAAGGCGTCATCTGGAACATCTTCACCTTCGATCAGTGGGGCGTGGAGCTCGGGAAGCAGCTGGCGGGGAAGATCCTGCCGGAGCTGGCGGGGGACGCGGCGGTGACGGGGCACGATTCGTCGACCAATGGGTTGATCAATTTGTATAAGAAGTGGCGTAAGGGGTAACC
>NZ_DATJIY010000097.1:0-41598 GCF_035492835.1 Dinghuibacter sp. | reverse complement strand
TTTACCCCGTTTTGCGAAACGTTTCGCAAAACGGGGTAAAAGAGGCACCCCACCCCACTGACCGGGGCCTGCACGCTTGGGGCGCACGGGACGGAATTGGGCGGCCGCGAAAAGGCGCACGGGGACCGTGATAAGCGGGCTTAGTTCACGCGGCGCACGCTCGCCCCGAGGCGGCGAAGCCGCTCGTCGATGTATTGGTAGCCGCGGTCGATTTGTTCGATGTTCTGGATGACGCTGCGGCCTTCGGCGGAAAGGGCGGCGATGAGCAGGGCTACGCCGGCGCGGATGTCGGGGCTGCTCATGGTGATGCCCCGGAGGCGGCGCTGGCGGGCCAGACCGACCACGGCTGCGCGATGGGGGTCGCACAGGATGATCTGGGCGCCCATGTCCATCAGCTTGTCGGTAAAGAACAGGCGGCTTTCGAACATCTTCTGGTGGATCAGCACGCTCCCGCTGGCTTGGGTGGCGACGACGAGGAGGATGCTGAGCAGGTCGGGGGTAAAACCCGGCCAGGGGTGGTCGTAGATGGTCGGTATCGAACCGTCCAGGTTGCCCTGGATCGTATAGAGCTCTTGTTCCGGGACGATGATGTCGTCTCCTTCCAGGACCAGCGCGATCCCCATCTGACGGAATTTGTCGGGGATCTGGCCGAGGTGGTCGAGACCCGCGCTGCGGATCGTGATGGCGCTTTGGGTCATGGCGGCCAGCCCTATAAAGGAGCCGACCTCGATCATGTCGGGGAGCAGCCGGTGCTCGGTCCCGCCGAGCCGGTCCACGCCCTCGATGGTGAGGAGGTTGGAACCGATGCCGCTGATCCGTGCGCCCATCCGGTTGAGCATCCCGCAGAGCTGCTGGATGTAGGGTTCGCAGGCGGCATTGTAAATGGTAGTGGTACCTTCCGCCATGGAGGCGGCCATGACGATGTTGGCGGTCCCGGTCACGGAAGGCTCGTTCAGGAGCATGTAGGAGCCCTTCATGTCCTTGCCGTCCAGGATAAAGTAGTTGTCGCCCGTGTTGTAATCGGGTTTTACGCCCAGCTTTTCAAAGCCGATGATGTGGGTGTCCAGCGGACGGCGACCGATCTTGTCGCCACCCGGGCGGGGGATGAAGGCCTTGCCAAACCGGGCAAGCATGGGCCCGGCGATCATGACGGAACCCCGCAGACGACCGCCCTTCTGGCGGAAAGCCTCGCTCTGCAGGTAGTCGACGTCCACATTATCGGCCGTGAATATACAGGTATCCCTGCTGGGACGTTCAATGGTAACGCCCATCTCTGAGAGCAATTCGATCAGCAGGTTGACGTCCAGGATGTCCGGGATATTGGTGACCTTGACGGTCTCGGCGGTCAGGAGTACGGCTGAAATGATCTGGAGGGCTTCGTTCTTGGCGCCCTGGGGCACGATTTCCCCTTTGAGCTTTTTGCCGCCTTCTACTTCAAAAGCGCTCACTTAAATCTTTTTTTGTTGAATCGGTTGCGGTTGCCGTTGCCGTTGCCGTTATTGTTGCCCCCCTGGCGGTTGCCGTTGCCCCCGTCCCGGTTCCCGTTGATGTTTCGGTTCCCGTTGCCGCCCTGACGGCTGCCATTGCCGCCGCGGTTGTTCTGGGAATAGTGCTGTTTGTGGCGGGGCTTGCCCACGTTGGAGATGAACTCTTCGCGTTCGGGGCTTGCGCGGTGTTTGACAAAGGGGCGGTTGTTAAACTCCAGCTGACCCTGGGTCAGGTTGTTCAGTTCAGCCTGGATGGAGTCGTCGTGTACGAGCTCGTGGTGCCAGTTGCTGTACGCCAGCTTCATGTAATAGGCGATCGCGTTGGCGAACCCCTGCCGCTTGTCGGCGTCCTCTTCGCTAAGGGCCTTATTGATAACGATCTCGATGTTTTTACCGAGGTGGTTGAACTTGGGGTAGCGCTTGGGGTAAGGCAGGCGTTCGGGTTTGCTTTTCAGCGTTTCCCTCGTGGGGATGGGATAAGGGCTCTCGACGTCGAGCTTGAAATCGGATATGAGGAACAGGTGATCCCATAATTTGTGACGGAAGTCTTCGACGTTGCGGAGCTGGGGGTTGAGAAAACCCATCAGTTCTATAAGGGCGTAGGCGTTTCGTTGTCTTCTCTCCGGGTCCTCGATCGTCATCAGATAATCCACCATTTGCTGAATATGCCGACCATACTCTCGCATGGTCATACTGGTGCGTAACGTGTTATATAGCATAAAATGTATGTGATTCGAAGTTACAGTAAATTTGTAAGGTTATGCATTTCGCCATTGACGGTACTTTATGGGAAAATCCAGCCGCTGACGGGTATGACCGGATGGTTCTATCTGTGCTTGAAGGCTTGAGAGGCCTGGGCCATACTTATACAATATTAGGGAAAAAAAACGCAACTCCCGCAACTGCGTCCCATTGGGCCGAAACCGCTCCCAACTGGCGCGAGCAGTTCATCCCCGGCGGCTGGCTGAAAAAAACGGTCCCCCGGGTGATGCGGGAGCGGGGTTTGGACCGCTGGGTGAGCTGGACGGGTCAGGCGGTCCCGGCGGAGGTGCCACAGACGCTGCTGCGGGTGGAACCGCTTAAAGGGGTGAGGCTCACGACGGCCGACGGAAAGGCCGGGGTGATATTACCCCCCTATTACCCGCCGGCGGGCCCCTTTGCCTGGGAAGAGCGGGAAGCTATCCGGGCGACTTATAGCGATCGGAGAGAATACTTCCTATGGCTCGGCGTCATAGACCGGCAGGAACGCTGGAAGGAAGTCATGAAGGCGTTTTCCCAGTTTAAAATCCGGCAGCGGAGCCAGATGCGGCTTCTGATAGCCCCCTGGAGGGTGGAAGACCCTACTTTCCAGGAAAGCCTCGATACGTACAAGTACCGGGCCGATGTCAGAGTAATGGAACAATGGGCGCCGGCAGCGCCGGGCGCCTACGCCTGGCTGTACACCGCGGAGACCGACAACCTGGGTTGGGTGGCCGCAGCGGCCCTGACGATGGGCGTCCCGCTGATCTCGACCGCGGAAAGCGCCGCCCGGGGGTGGGCGGAAAACGCGGTAGAATGGGTCGACCCGGATGCTTTCCCGGCCATCGTGGAGGCCATGCTACGCCTGTACAAGGACGAAGCATATCGGAAGCGCTTGATGGACAACGGCCGCGTCCCTGACGGGGCGGCTGTGTTACGCCAATATGAACAAGTCTTAACAGGTTAGCAGTCGATTAATCATTACCTTTGCCATCTTAGTTAATTTGTTAATATGAGCAAGAACTCCATTTCGGTGGACGTATACCTGGATGAAAACAAGATCCCTGAGAAGATCGAATGGCGGGCGCAAGACAATATTGAAAGAGCCAAAGCCTTCATGATGGCCTTCTGGGATGGCGAAGACAAGACCGCGATGCGGATCGACCTGTGGACCAAGGATATGATGGTCGATGAAATGGCCGATTTTTATTACCAGGTGCTGCTGACGATGGCCGACACCTATGAGCGGGCCACCCATCAAACCGAGCTGGTGGCCGATATGAAGCAGTTTGCGGGCACTTTTTATAAGAAATTCAGGGAAATCCAACAAAAGGGTAACACTTAAGCGAAGCAAAACTATGTCACTGGAACAAACCATCAATACCGATTTGAAAACCGCCATGCTGGCCAAGGACGAACCGACGGTCCGAAGCCTGAGGGCCATCAAGGCGGCGATCATCCTGGCCAAGACGTCCGAAGGGAACAACGGGACGGTGTCTGAAGCCCAGGAGCTGTCCCTGCTCCAGAAACTCGTCAAGCAGCGGAAGGATTCCATCGAAATTTTTCAGCAACAAAACCGGGCCGACCTTGCCGGTAAGGAATTGGAAGAAGTCTCCGTGATCGAGAAGTATCTTCCCGCCCAGCTCAACGCGGACGAACTAAAGACCGCCCTGAAAGGCATCATCGAAAAAACGGGGGCAAAGGGCCCGGCCGACATGGGTAAGGTGATGGGCGCCGCGAACAAGGAACTGGCAGGCAAAGCGGATGGTAAGTCCATAGCCGCCGCCGTAAAGGAATTGCTCCAGGGTTAATGATCATTGACATCCTCTTATTGGTTATCGTCTGCCTGGGCGCGATCAGGGGTTTTTTCCGGGGACTCATCCTGGCCCTGTTCGCCCTGGTCGCTTATGTGCTTGGGCTGGCGGCGGCCATGAAGTTCTCTCATGCGATGGGCGTTTGGCTGGAACCCATGATCCATGCCGGCGCCCGGTGGATGCCGCTGATCGCTTTTCTCGCGGTCTTCCTCGGTGTCGTCCTGCTCGTCCGGTGGCTCGCGCTGATGTTGCAAAAGGCCGTGGAAGGTCTGACGCTCGGATGGGCTAACCGGCTGGGAGGGATGCTGTTCTATATAGTTCTATATGTAACTATCTATAGTATCCTGTTGTACTACGTGGTGCGGATGCGGTTGATCGGCCAGGATACGCTGGGGCATTCGGTTACCTACCCTTACCTTTCGATGGTGGCGCCCAAGGTCATCGGGGTGTTGGGGCTAGCGCTACCCTGGTTCAGGGACATATTTGAACGGTTGGACAAATTCTTTGATAAAGTAGGCCCATAGTCATATTTTAGCACCCGGGAGACTGCCGGAAAATGAGTAAATTGTCGGAAGAAAGAGGGTGATTTAACAACGGAAGATTTTTGGAATGATGAATTACGAAATCAAACAGCAGGATAAGTTCAGGTTTATCGAGGAAGGACAGGGGGAACCACTCATCCTTCTGCATGGCTTGTTCGGAGAGTTGAGCAACTTCAAGGACCAACTGGGGTACTTTAGCCGCCACTACCGGGTGGTATTGCCCCTGCTGCCCCTCCTGGACCTGGATCTCCTCCATACTTCTGTCGGAGGTCTCCAGAAGTACGTCCACAAATTCATCGAAACCAGGGATTATCAGGATATCCACCTGTTGGGCAACTCCCTGGGCGGACACGTAGCCTTGCTCCATACCCTCAAACACCCTGAAAGAATA
This sequence comes from Dinghuibacter sp., assembly GCF_035492835.1. Taxonomy (NCBI): domain Bacteria; kingdom Pseudomonadati; phylum Bacteroidota; class Chitinophagia; order Chitinophagales; family Chitinophagaceae; genus Dinghuibacter; species Dinghuibacter sp. Next base: position 36,626 of record NZ_DATJIY010000097.1, on the reverse strand, counting down.
AAATCCCTGATCCTGACGGGAAGTTCCGGTCTCTTCGAGAACGGGATGGGAGACAGCTATCCCAAACGGGGGGATTACGAATATATCCGGCGTAAAACGGAGCTCACATTTTACGATCCTGCGATGGCCACCAAGGAGTTGGTGGACGAGGTCTACGCGATCACGTCCAACCGGCTGAACGTCGTCAAGATCATTGCGCTGGCGAAGAGCGCCATCCGCAACAACCTGGGGGAAGAGGTAAGCCAGATACAGCAACCTACCTTGCTCATCTGGGGCAACAACGACACCATTACGCCTCCTTTTGTGGGTAAAGAGTTCCACCGCCTGATCCAGAATTCGGAGCTACACTTTATTGATAAATGCGGGCACGCACCGATGATGGAGGTACCCGGGGAGTTCAACGAAATCCTCGAGAAGTTCCTCAAAGAGCTCCCGGTGAGCGCCTGACCAAACATAAATCATGCGGGCCGTTAACCTGTTATCCCATTCGATCCCCAATCTTCGGGTACAAGACACCGCCAGACAGGCCTTGCAGCTGATGACAGACTACCACATCACCCATCTCCCCGTCACCCAGGACGATAAGTACCTCGGGCTGGTGGAGGAGAACGAGCTGCTGGACGTCGAAGACGACTCCAAATCGATCGAAGAGCTGGGTATGATGTTGAACAAGGTGGCCATAGCGGAGGAAGAGCACTTCCTGGCTGCGTTGCGCCTCTGGAAGAAAATGCATTTGAGTGTGATCCCTGTTGTCCGGCTTGACGGCGAGTTCCTCGGCGTCATCACCACATCGGAGCTGTTGATAGCGCTGGACGAGTATACGGGGGCGGAGGAACCGGGCGGCCTGATCATACTGAGCATGGAGCCCCGTAACTTTTCGCTGAGCGAGATAGGCCGGCTCGTGGAATCCAACGACGCCACCGTCGTGCACGTGACTACACAGAAGGACCCCAATACGGGCATGCTCACCGTCTCCATCAAACTCAACCGGAACGACATACAGGATGTGCTCGCCACCTTCCAGCGGTACGAGTACGTCATCGAAACGTATTTTGGAGACAACCTTTCGGAGGACGACCTTCGCTCCAACTACGCACATTTAATGAATTATCTCAATATTTGATGGGTTTACGGCTGAGCGTTTGCGTTCTGATTTTATTGCTAACCACCCAGGCCTCCGGCCAAAACACACCCGACAGCGCGACCGTCCTGGTGCGCCGCATCGTCCTTCAAGGCAACAAAAAGACCCGACCTTATATCATTCTCCGGGAGGTACCCTTCCGGGAAGGAGACCGCATACCCGTGGCCAGGTTGAACGACCTGCTCCAAAAGACCCACGAACAGTTGATGAATACCTTCCTGTTCATCGACGTGACGCCCGGGGTCATGAACTGGAGAGATGGGGCTGTGGACGTCGTGCTCGACTTCAAGGAGCGTTGGTACATCTTTCCCATCCCCTATCTCAAGATCATCGACCGGAATTTCAACCAGTGGTGGGTGGAAGAAAACCACAGCCTGCAACGGGTGGACTACGGCATCCATTTTTCCTGGTACAACATCACCGGTCGTAACGATAAGATACACCTCTACCTCGAGAACGGCTACAACCGGCTGGTCAACCTGGGATACGAAAGCCCCTACCTCGACCGGAAGCTCCGCCAGTACCTGGTCTTTGGCGCGCTGTACAACAACGCCAAACAGGTTAACTACGCCACCGATTCCAATAAGCAGGTGTTCTTCCCGGATACGACGCACCTGAGCGATGTGTTTATCCACCGGACCGTACAAGGCAGTATCGGGTACGTATACAAGATAGGCTCGACCCAAAAACATACCGTGCAATTCGGGTATACCAACGAGTTGATCGGCGACACGATCAATGCCCTCATCGGCAAGGCCGGCTATGCTTCGTATTTCGCGGGGGGGCGTACGCACATACGTTACCCGGAGCTCAGTTATACGTATCAGTACCAGGGGGTGGATTTTATCCCTTATCCACTCAGGGGATGGTCCGTATACGCCCAGATCGACGACAAGGGTCTGGGTCTCACGCCTGATATGAATTGCCTGACGGTGACCGTCCGGGGCGGCTATTACCGGCCGCTGGGGTGGCGCACCTACCTGGGCGCGGAGGCCTCGGTGGTTGCCAAGACGCCCGGCGTCCAGCCGTATACCACCCAGCACCTGCTGGGCTTTGGCGGGCTATACCTCCAGGGGCTGGAGTACTATATCGTGGATGGCTCGTTTGGCGCGCTGGGCCGGCTGACGGTGCGGAGGGAAATCCTCAACCACGAATTCCCGACGTTGTTCAAAAATTCCAGGATATACGGTACCCTGCCCATCCGCATGTTCCTCAAGGCCTACTTCAACGCCGGGTATGTGTCGTCGGATGGTCCGCAGTACGGCAGTTTTCTCAACAACCGTTTCCTGTATACCGAGGGGGTCGGGCTGGATATCGTGACCATTTACGATATCCAGCTGAAGATCGAGTTCAGCTGGAACCAGTTGGGTAAAAGCGGTCTGTTTTTACATAATTACAAAGGCTTTTAGTTAACTTGGCTACCATGCGCATCGGTATATACACGAGGGGAATGGAGGAAGATCAGCTTACGGAAGTCCAGATGTTGATGGACGAACTTGCCCGACACCGGATCACCCCGGTCATCTACCGCCCTTTCTACGAACAGATACGGGAGCGCGTACGCGTCCCGGAGCCCGTGGAGCAATTCGAAACTTTTTACGACCTGGACGAGCAGATCGATTGCTTTATCAGCCTGGGCGGGGACGGTACCCTGCTCGACACCGTTACGCTGGTACGGGACAAGAAGATCCCCATCCTGGGGATCAACTTCGGCCGGCTGGGATTCCTGGCGGGGATCGGCAAGGAAGAGCTCCGGACCGCGGTCGCGTCGCTCATCAACCGTACGTACGTCCTCGACCGGCGCTCGCTGATCCACCTGGACTCCGATGAGCCCCTGTTCGGGGAGGTGCCTTACGCCCTCAACGAATTCGCGATCCACAAGAAGGACACGTCCCCGATGATCAAGATCCACACCTATCTGAACGGGGCGTTCCTGAATACCTACTGGGCGGACGGTCTGATCGTATCCACGGCAACGGGCTCTACCGGCTACAACCTGAGCTGCGGCGGCCCGGTCATTTTCCCGGACGCCGCCAATTTCGTCATTACCCCCGTGGCGCCCCACAACCTCAACGTCCGCCCGATCGTAGTGCCCGACCACAACATCATATCCTTCGAGATCGAAGGCCGCTCCGATCAGTTCATCTGCGTGCTGGATTCGCGGAAGGAGATCGTTTCGCGGCAGGTCCAGCTGGCGGTGAAAAAAGAGAGCTTTTCCATCAATCTTCTTCGCCTCAATGAGAATAACTTTTTGCAGACCCTCCGGAATAAGCTCTCCTGGGGGCTCGACAAGCGCAATTAGCGCGGCGGGGCAGCCCCCGCAAAAGAAACTGGCGCCGCCGCATACAAAAAAGGGCCTCTTATTCGTTTCCTAGCCTGTAATTATGAACAAATTCGCGTTCCTGCTGGTGCTCTGTCTGGCTTTTTTGGGCGCCCGGGCTCAATACGAAAGTTTTATCCATACCGGTGAAATAGGCATCACGGCGGGTGCGGCAAGCTATTTCGGGGACCTCAATACCAACGGGGACATCACCCACTCCAAACTGGCCCTGGGGGCTTTTTTCCGGAAACAATTCGGGGACTATGTCGCCCTGCGGCTCGGCGGTCAGTACGCCCGGGTGGGTTATAGCGATATTTATAGCAAAAACGCCTACCAGCATACCCGGAACCTCAGCTTCAACAGCGACATCTGGGAATTGACCCTCCAGGGGGATTTTAACTTCTTTCGGTTCAACCCCGTAGACCCGGATGAACGATTTACGCCGTACCTCACTTTGGGGGTAGGCGCGTTCCACTACGACCCCTATGCCTACCTGAATGGCCAGAAATATTATCTCCGCCCCCTCCATACCGAGGGGGAAGGCGTCGTCTCAGGCAGGAAAGAATACAGCACGATGGCCATATGCCTTCCCATCGGGTTCGGGTTCAAGTACGCCCTGAACGAAGACGTCAATATCGGCTTCGAGGTCCTCTACCGGTTCACCACCACCGACTACCTGGACGACGTCAGCACGACTTACGCTGGCGCAGCGGCCTTCCCGACCCAACCCAATGGCGAACCCTCGGTGGCTTATCTCCTCCAGGACCGCTCCTATGTATATGGGGCGCCGATCGGCGAAGCCGGCCGGCAGCGGGGGTACTCCGGGAACAAAGACTCCTATGCCACCGCGCAGATCACGCTTTCCTTCAATTTGGGCACCTACCGCTGCCCGCCGGTGCCGCACTAGGCGCCCGATTGCCCCGCCGGTGTCACATAGGCGCCCCGATAGCCCCGCCAGGCGCCGTTTTGAGGCCTCCATCTTCGCGAGGTGTCAAAAAATTCATTGAACTACAGCGTTTTGTGAGGGTCCGCTGAAAAAAGTCGCGCGAAAACTGGTTTTTCCGCAAATTATTCTCGTACCTTTGCGCTCCCTCACCTGAGGGATGCCCTGCCCGGGATGGCGGTAGGGTGATAACAATAAAAAAGAAAAAATGAGCCAACAACATTTCACGACCAAGCACGCCAACGCGGCTACTGTCCAGCACAACTGGTATGTGGTGGATGGTACCAATCAAACCGTGGGTAGGATGTGCGCCAAAATCGCAGCCATTCTTCGCGGGAAGAATAAGGCCTATTACACGCCCCACGTAGATTGTGGTGACTACATCGTAGTGATCAACGCCGACAAGGTGAAGTTCACGGGTAACAAGCTGGAAGAAAAGGAGTACATCCATTTCACCGGTTATCCCGGCGGTAAGAAGACGGAGCTCGCCAAGGACCTCCTGAAGCGTCGCCCCGAAGCCGTTATCGAAACGGCCATCAAGGGGATGCTCCCCAAGAACCGCCTCGGCAGGAAGATGTTCAAAAAGCTGTTCGTTTATGCCGGCGAAGCGCATCCGCACGGCGCCCAGCAGCCTAAAACCCTCCAATTCTAATCACTAACACACCAAATTCCAGATACATGGAAAAACAAAAAAATGCAGTGGGTCGTCGTAAAGAAGCCGTCACCCGCGTCTTCCTGAGCAGGGGAGAGGGCAAGATCACGGTGAACGACAAGGACTACAAGGTCTACTTCCCGCTGGTATATCTCCAGAACCAGGTGGAAATGCCGCTCAAGACGGTTGAGGCGCTGGACAAATACGACGTGAAGATCAATGCCACCGGCGGTGGGATCAAGGGTCAGGCAGAAGCCGCCAAGCTGGGCATCGCCCGCGCGCTCTGCGAAATCAACCCGGAATTCCGCCCCGCGCTCAAGGCTGCTGGCCATATGACGCGTAACCCGGCCGGTGTCGAGCGTAAGAAACCCGGTCGCAAGAAGGCTCGTCGCTCGTTCCAGTTCTCTAAACGTTAACCTCAAAAGTGTGCTTCTGTCCCTGGGACGGTCGCTCAGCATAAAAATTCGAAAATGGAAAATAATACGTCTCTCCAGCAGCAGCTCCTTGAAGCCGGCGTTCACTTCGGCCACCTGCGCAAGAAGTGGAACCCCAAGATGCTGCCTTATATCTTCGCTGAGAAGAAAGGTATTCATATCATCGATCTGAACAAGACGGTCGACCACCTCCAGGAGTCTGCCGCCGCCCTCAAGCAGATCGCCAAGAGCGGTAAGAAGATCATGTTTGTCGCTACCAAGAAGCAGGCAAAAGAGATCGTCACCGATTGCGCCAAGCGCGTCAACATGCCCTACGTCACCGAGCGCTGGCTGGGGGGTATGCTGACCAACTTCGCCACCATCCGCAAAAGCGTCAAGAAGATGCAGAGCATCGAAAAGATGCTCAGCGACGGCACCTTCGACAGCATCACCAAGAAAGAGCGCCTGACCCTCTCCCGCGATAAGGACAAGATGGAAAAGGTGCTGGGTGGCATTTCCCAGCTGAGTAGGGTGCCCGCAGCGCTCTTCCTGGTGGACATCGGTCACGAGCACATCGGTCTGGCCGAAGCCAAGCGTCTTGGGATCACCACCTTCGGGATGGTCGATACCAACGGCGACCCCAACAAGGTGGATTATGCGATCCCTTCCAATGATGACGCGACCAAGTCGATCGCCATCATTACCGAATACATCACCGCAGCCATTGCGGAAGGTCTGGCCGAGCGCCAGGCTGAAAAGGCCGACGAGGTTGAAGAGACTGAAGAGTCCGAAGCCGGCGGTCCGAAGTTCGAAATGGGCAGCGAAGAGGAACGCGAGCGTAGCCGTCGGGGTGGTCCCGGTGGCGGCAGCGGTCGCGGACCCGGCGGTGGTGGCCGTGGCCCCGGTGGTGGCGGTCATGGTGGCGGTGGCGGTCAACGTCGTCGTACCAGCAGCCCTGCCGGTGGCGGCAACCGCGGTCCCCGTCCCGGTGGCGGTGGAGGCGGCCCTCGCTAATGCTTTCGCATTAAGCCTCGATTAAACATTTTTACCGGGCCGCGAGGCCCGGTATTATTTCTTTAATATTGAACTATGAGCACGACAACGATAACAGCAGCAGATATCAACAAATTGCGCCAGGCAACAGGCGCCGGGATGATGGATTGCCGTAAGGCCCTCACCGAATCGAACGGAGACTTCGACGCCGCCATCGACTGGCTGCGTAAGCAAGGCCAGAAGGTGGCCGCCAAGCGCCAGGACCGCGAAGCCAAGGAAGGCGTGGTCATCGCCAAGACGACCCAGGGCGGTGCTTCCGGTTTCGTCCTTTGCGTAGCCTGCGAAACCGACTTCGTGGCAAAGAACGCGGAATTCGTTGCCTTCGCCCAGAGCCTGATCGACCTGGCGATCGCGAAGGACCTTAAGACCCTCGACGAGCTGAACGCCGCTCCCTACGAAGGGATAACCGTAGTCGAAAAGATAAACGAGCAGGTGGGTAAGATCGGGGAAAAGATCGGCATCACCCGTTTCGAACGCATCGACGCGGCCGCCGTCGCCGCCTATATCCATGGCGCTAACCGCATGGGCGTCCTGGTCGGTCTGAGCAAGGGTGGCGACGCCGCCCTCGAGGCCGGTAGGGACCTCGCCATGCAGATCGCCGCCATGAACCCCGTAGCAGTCGACGAAAGCTCGGTTCCCGCCGAGGCCATCGAACGCGAAAAGGCCATCGTCCTGGAGCAGATCAAACAAGACCCGAAGATGGCCGGCAAGCCCGACGAGATGCTCGAAAAGATCGCCGCCGGGAAGCTGAACAACTTCTTCAAGGAAAGCACCCTGATGGCGCAGGCCTTCGTAAAGGACAACTCGAAGAGCGTAGCGGATTACCTGAAGAGCGTGGATCCCGCGCTGAAGGTGACGAGCTTCGTTCGCGTAGCACTTGGATAAGCATCGCTAATCATATTGGAAGCCGCCCCGAAACGGGCGGCTTTTTTTTGCGCGCCGCGCCGCGGGCCTGTGGCCCGCTCTTTTTCCCTATCTTCGCCCCCAATATCAATCATCGAGACAACATGCTCCCTAAGTACAAACGCATTTTGCTGAAGCTGTCCGGTGAATCGCTGATGGGCGAGAACAGCTTCGGGTTGGACCCCAATGTGATTGCCGCTTACGCACAGGATATAAAGATCATCACGGACCTCGGAGTACAGGTCGCCATCGTGATCGGTGGCGGGAATATTTATCGGGGGATGAATGAACAGGAGACGGGTATCGAACGCGCCCAGGGGGACTATATGGGGATGCTCGCCACCGTGATCAACGGGATGGCCCTCCAGAGCGGTTTGGAGAAGATCGGGGTGTACACGCGTCTCCAGAGCGCCATTAAGATGGAGCAGATCTGCGAACCCTATATCCGCCGCCGCGCGATCCGTCACCTGGAAAAGGGCCGCGTCGTGATCTTTGGCGCAGGCACGGGCAACCCCTACTTCACCACCGACACGGCCGGCTCACTCAGGGCCATCGAAATCAAGGCGGACGTCATTCTTAAAGGCACCCGCGTGGACGGTATCTATACGGCCGACCCCGAAAAGGACCCCACCGCGAAGAAGTACGATACCATTACCTTCTCCGAAGTCATCTCGCGCAGTCTGAAGGTCATGGACATGACCGCCTTTACGCTGTGCCAGGAGAACAACCTGCCCATCATCGTGTTCGACATGAACCGCCCGGGGAACCTGCTGCGCGTGGTTACAGGCGATGCGGTGGGGACGCTCGTCAAATAAAGGATCGTGCAACAGATAGCCGACATACGTAAGGATTACAAACTAAAGGAGCTCGGCGAAAGCACCGCGGCGCCAGACGCGCTGGCGCAATTCGGGCGCTGGTGGGAGGAGGCGATGGCTTCGCAGATAGACGAGGTCAACGCGATGACGCTCGCGACCGTCTCTCCCGGTGGTTTGCCCGACGCGCGGATCGTGTTGTTGAAGGGGTTTGACGAGCGGGGATTTGTTTTTTTCACCAATTATGACAGCCGTAAAGGCGAAGACATGGCCGCGCACCCGCGGGCGACGCTTTTGTTTTTCTGGAAGGAGCTGGAGCGCCAGGTTCGGATCAGCGGAGCCGTGGAAAAAGTAAGTGTGGCCGAAAGCGACGCCTACTTCCACTCCCGGCCCGTCGGCAGCCAGCTGGGCGCCTGGGCGTCTCCCCAAAGCCAGGTTATCGCCGACCGCTCCGTGCTGGATCATAACCTCGGGGAGGTCACCCGACGGTACGGCCCGGGCGAAATCCCGCGCCCCCCCCATTGGGGCGGCTACCGCGTCGTCCCCGTTTCCATCGAATTCTGGCAGGGCCGGCCCAGCCGTCTCCACGACCGTCTCCTCTATACACGCAACGAGGCGGCCAATACCTGGAGTATCGACCGCCTCGCACCATAAACGAATGCTCGTATGCCGCGGACGCGTTGCGCCCTTAGGGCTATACGCGCCCTATGCGGGCTTCACGATGAATTTCGCGTGCTTCGTTTTCTTCTTAAGCCGGGTCTTACCAAAAGACCCGCGGAATATCTTACCCTTTTTCGATTTTTTGTCACCGCGACCCATTGCGCAAATTTTTATTGTGTGATGAATGCCCGCCAGCAGCGCCCTCGGGGCGTCAAATGTACGAAATTTCGGCGGGGCGGGGCATAAAAAAAGCAGGTAGGCTGTTATAGCGCACCTGCTTTCGCAAAATCGCTTTCGGCTGGATACTTACAGCTTGGCAGCAAGTTCCTTACCGGCCTTGAACTTGGCGACCTTCTTCGCTTTGATCTTGATCACGGCGCCAGTCTGAGGGTTGCGGCCATTACGGGCAGCGCGTTTGGTGACGGAGAAAGTTCCGAAACCAACCAGCGTCACTTTACCACCACCTTTCAGGGTTTTGGTAACGGCTTCAACAAAAGAGTCGAGTGAAGCGTTGGCCTGGGTCTTAGTGATGCCGGCGTCTTCGGCGATTTTAGCAACTAATTCAGCTTTGTTCATAGTAGGGTATATTTTAGCAGAAACAAATATAGCCGGTTTTTTATTTCAACAAAATATTTTTGGCCGGAAAATGGGTCGTGCAAATTCGCTATAACCCGCATGGTGTAAGGGTTTGGAAGCAAAAATTTAGCAAACGGGGTAGTGCTGATCGGCTGAAACCCCCGCCCACAGCGGATTTGGGTAAAAAACCCTGATAGCTAGTCTGGGTGCGGGTTTCCAGGGAGGAATATATCCACACCTAGTGCATAACTTCCATAAGCGTTTTGAAGGAGAGACATTTTTCGCCCCAGAGGCGCTGGCTTTCCCTTTCCAGGACCGGTTCATAGTCGTTAGCGAAGTGGTCGCAGGCGTCCCGATCCTGCGCATAATACTGCACGGCGAAGGTAAGCCCATGGCTGGCGTCCAGGTCGAGCAGGCGGACGAGCTGGAAGCGCTGGAAACAGCCGGTGTCCATGACCGCCGGCAGGTGCTTGTCGCGCATCCATGACAGCCAGTCCTGCAGGATGGCGGGGTCGATCAGTGAAGTGACGTTATAGATATACATCCGGGTACAAAAAAACGAATAATTTCACGTAAGAGATGAACAAGACTGCGATCGCGTCCTTTTCACACCTGCTCGATCGGATAACGCCGGGGGACATCTCCGCCGATCCCTACGCAGCCGCCTACCTGGAGCATTTGCTGGCGCACCGGCAGTACTACCTGCGTCTTTACGCGGACCTGTTGAAAGACCTGCGCACCGATGGCAGCCTCATCGACTTTGGCTGCGGGAACGGGCTCCTCGGGCTTTTCGCCCGGCATTGCGGGTTTGAAAAGGTGGCCCTTGTCGATGTCGACGAGCACTTCCTGGCGGCCGCAGGGACCCTGGCGGACCGGCTGGGGCTCACCGTCACGACGTGTCGCGAACTGCCTTCGCAAGGCTACAGGTATCTCGTAGGGACCGACGTCGTCGAGCACGTATACGACCTTTCCGCGTTGATGCGGGGAGCCCGCGGGCTGGAGCGCGTCACCCTGACGACCTCCGCCAACCCGCTGCACTGGATAAAGGCGCGGCAGATAAAGAAGATCCAACGGATCGACGAGCATGTCGGCACCCCGGCATCGGCGGCAAACCGTTGGGTTGCGGTCCGGCCCTTCTACGAACAGCGTTTGGAGATCGCCGGCGGCGTGCGGGAACTGGCAAGACTAACGCGGGGATTGCGTAGGGACGATATTTTGGCAGCGGCGGCGCGCTACGCGGCGACGGGCGAGCTCCCCCCGGAGCCGTCGCACCCGACAAACACCTGCGACCCCGAAACCGGCAGCTGGACGGAGCGGTTACTTTACCCGGAGGAGTACCGTCAATGCTTTGCCCACGGCGGATTTGCGCTCAAAATACGGTACGGGCCATACAATGCCTGTGAGGGTGGGGCCAAGGCAGCGATACTAAAAGCGGTGAACGCGATGGCGCACAACCCGTGGCTCGCGGCCTACCTCATCCTGGAAGGCCGGCGTCAGAAATAAGGCCGTCGTCAGATGTCATAATCCAGGTTCGGGCGGAGCCATTTCTCGACCTCCTCCACGCTCATCCCTTTGCGGACCGCATATTGCTCCACCTGGTCCTTGTCGATCTTACCCACCCCGAAATAGATGCTTTGGGGATGGCTGAAGTACCAGCCGGACACCGAGGAGGCGGGATACATCGCCAGGGATTCGGTGAGGGAAATACCCGTTTTACCGGTGGGATCGAGGAGGTTGAACAACTTCCACTTTTCGGTATGGTCGGGACAGGCCGGATAACCGGGCGCGGGGCGGATACCCTGGTAGCGTTCGGCGACGACGTCTTCGGGCGTAAGCTGCTCGTCCGCGGCATAACCCCAGAGCTCGCGGCGGACGCGTTGGTGCATCAGCTCCGCGAAGGCCTCGGCCAGCCGGTCGGCGAGCGCCTTTAGCAAAATGGAATTGTAGTCGTCGTTCTGGCGTTCGAAGTGTTCGATCCACTTTTCGATGCCGATGCCGGTAGTCACCTCGAAGCCGCCGATATGGTCGCCTCCGAGCGGGCTGACGAAGTCGGCCAGGCAGAATTGCGGCTGGTCCGCCGCCTTCTTGATCTGCTGGCGGAGGTGGCAGAGGCGCTGCTCGGAGCCGTCGACAGCGATCAAAACATCATCCCCGTCGGCGCGGGCGGGCCAGAACCCCACCGCGGCATTGGCGGTCAGCCACTTCTCATCGACGATCCGCTGCAAAAGCGCCCGCGCGTCGTTGTACAGCTTAGTCGCTTCCGCGCCAAAGCGCTCGTCGGACAGGACGGCGGGGAAGCGTCCCGGCATTTCCCAGGCCATGAAAAACGGGCCCCAGTCGATCATTTTGGCGATCTCCCCGAGGTCATAGTCCAGGAAGTGCCGCACGCCCGTAAAGCTGGGCGCCGGCGGCGTATAGGACGACCATTCGATGGGCATGGGCCGCGCCTGGGCGTTGGCTATCGGGAGCAACTGTTTTATGGTCTTCTTCCGCGCGAAGTCTTCCCGGAGTTTTTGATACTCCACGGACAGCTGGGCCAGGAAATTTGGTTTTTGCTGCGGATTGAGCAGGTTGCCGGTCACGGTTACGCTCCGGCTGGCGTCGAGTACGTGGACGACGCCGTGGGGGTACTCCTGGGCGATCTTGACGGCGGTGTGGGTGCGTGAGGTGGTGGCGCCCCCGATCAACAGCGGTATGGTCATGCCGCGCCGGTTCATTTCCTTGGCAACGTGCACCATTTCGTCCAGCGAAGGGGTGATCAGGCCGCTCAAACCGATGACGTCGGCCTCTTCCTTTTGGGCGGTCTCCAGTATCTTGTCGGCGGGGACCATCACCCCCAGGTCGACGATCTCATACCCGTTACAACCCAGGACCACGCCCACGATGTTCTTGCCGATGTCGTGCACGTCGCCCTTGACCGTGGCCATGATCACCTTACCGGCGGAGGTCCGTTTTTGGGACGTTTTTTCCAGTTCGATATAAGGCGTCAGTACGGCCACGGACTTTTTCATCACGCGCGCGCTTTTGACGACCTGGGGTAGGAACATTTTCCCGCTCCCGAAAAGGTCACCCACCACGCTCATCCCGTCCATCAGCGGCCCTTCGATCACATCCAGCGGTTTGGGATAGGCCTGGCGAGCCTCTTCGGTATCGGCCTCGATATAGTCGGTGATGCCGTTGACCAGGGCGTGGCTCAGGCGTTGTTGGACGGTGCCCTGCCGCCAGGTCTCATCCTTCACATGGACGGCGCCCTTGGCCTTGACCGTTTCGGCGAAGACGATCAGGCGGTCGGTCGCGCCGCCGCTCGGGTCGCGGTTCAGGATGACATCCTCGCACAGTTTTTTGAGCTCGGGTTCGATCTGTTCATAGACGGGCAGCTGGCCCGCGTTCACGATCCCCATGTCCATGCCGTTCGCGATGGCATAGTACAGGAAGATCGAGTGCATGGCCTCCCGGACGGCTTCGTTCCCCCGGAAGGAAAACGACATATTGCTCACGCCCCCGCTGATCTTGACGAGGGGGTACTTTTGCTTGATGAGGCGGCAGGCCTCGATGAATTCGACGGAATAGTTGTTGTGCTCCTCGATACCCGTGGCGATCGCGAAGACGTTCGGGTCGAAGATGATGTCCTGCGGCGCGAAACCGGCCGTCTCCGTGAGGATCTTGTACGCGCGCTCGCAGATGCGCATCCGGCGCTCGTTGTTGTCCGCCTGGCCGTCTTCGTCAAAACACATGACGACGACTGCGGCGCCAAAGCTTTTGCAAATGAACGCCTGTTCTACGAATTTAGCTTCCCCTTCTTTCAGGGAGATCGAATTGACGATACACTTCCCCTGTACGCATTTGAGCCCTGCGTGGATGATCGAAAACTTGGAGGAGTCGATCATGATCGGGATCCTGGCGATGTCGGGTTCGCTTTGCAGGAGGTTGAGGTAGGTCGTCATGGCCTTTTCCCCGTCGAGCAGGGCGTCGTCCATGTTGACGTCGAGGACCTGCGCGCCGTTTTCCACCTGCTGGCGGGCGACGCTCAGGGCTTCTTCGTATTGGCTTTCCCGGACAAGCCGGGCGAACTTCTTGGAGCCGGTGACATTGGTGCGCTCCCCAACGTTGACGAAATTGGTTTCGGGGCGGACGATCAGGGGCTCGAGTCCGCTGAGACGGAGATAAGGAGGTATGACGTTCGACATGGTTACAGGGCTGCCGCGAGCTCGGGTAGAGGCCGGGGCGCGAGTTTTTTTACTTGTTCTGCGATGTGGCGGATATGGTCGGGCGTGGTGCCGCAGCAACCGCCGACGATGTTGACATAACCCTCGCGCGCCCATTCCTCGATGAAGTGGGCGGTTTGTTCGGGGAGCTCGTCGTATTCACCCATGGCGTTGGGAAGCCCGGCGTTGGGATAAGCGGAGGTGAAACAACCCGCGATGTGGCTGAGCTCTTCGACGTGGGGCCGCATTTCCGCCGCGCCCAGGGCGCAGTTGAGACCGACGCTCAGGGGGTTCGCGTGCTGGACCGAAATATAGAAGGCCTCCAGCGTCTGACCGCTGAGGGTGCGGCCGGAAGCATCGGTAATCGTCCCGCTGATCATGATGGGCAGCTCGGGTTTACCGCTGTCGCGGAAGAACTTCTTGATCGCGTAGATCGCCGCCTTGGCGTTGAGCGTATCGAAGATCGTCTCGATGAGGAGCAGGTCGACGCCGCCTTCGACCAGGGCTTTCACCTGCTCGTAATAGGCGTCCGAGACCTCGTCGAAGCTCACCGACCGGAAACCCGGGTTGTTGACGTCGGGGGATAGTGACAGCGTTTTGTTCATCGGGCCGATGGCGCCGGCGATAAAGACCGGCCGGCCGCCGCCGAACGCCCGGACCGCTTCCCGGGCCACGCGCGCCGCCGCCACGTTGATCTCGTAGGCCAGGTCTTCCATGTGGTAGTCCGCCATCGAGACGCGCTGGGCGTTGAAGGTATTGGTTTCGATGATGTCGGCGCCCGCCTCGAGGTATTCGAGGTGGATGCCTTTGATGATGTCGGGCTGGGTCAGGCAGAGCAGGTCGTTGTTGCCTTTAAGGTCAGAGGGCCAGTCCTTGAAGCGTTCTCCCCTGTAGTCTTCTTCCGTCAACCGGTGGCGTTGGATCATGGTTCCCATCGCGCCGTCGATGATCAGAATTCGCTTGCGTAAACAATCACTGATCGTTTCCATAATTTTCCTCCTTTTTTTCAGAAGGAACTGCCATAAACGCGGGGGTTGTGTATCATCCGGTCAGGGATGGATTGGAGCCTCGTAACGCGTTTATTAGTTCTGTTCTGAATCTTTTTCAGTTCAGGCCGAACAATAAACAAATCCGCCTGTTTTCGAAACGCAAATATACGCATTTATAATGTACGCCCAACATATTGTCCCACCGGTAGCCTCCCCGCCAGCGACCGGGCCAGCGTCAGCTCATCCGTGAACTCCAATTCCCCCCCGAACGATATGCCACGGGCTATCGTAGTGATTGCCAGGCTGTAAGGCTCCAGCTGTTTCTGGATATAAAAGATCGTGGTGTCGCCTTGTATGGTGGGACTCAAGGCAAAAATGACCTCCCTGGTTCCCTCCTCCTGTACCCTCCGGACGAGGGCGTCGATGGGAAGCTGGTCCGGGCCGATACCGTCCAGCGGCGACACCACGCCACCCAGGACGTGATATGTCCCGTTGTATTGGCCGGTGGCTTCCAGGGCCATGACGTCCCGTATGTTCTCTACTACACAAATTGTATCGGCTTTGCGTCCACGGTCGCTGCAAATGTTGCACAGCGGCCCGTCCGCGATGTTGTGACAGCGGGTGCAGAACCGGATCTCGTTACGCATACGGGCGATCGTATCGCTAAAAAGTTGAACGGACCCCTGCTCTTGTTTAATGAGATGCAAGACCAGTCTCAGGGCCGTTTTTTTGCCTATGCCGGGGAGTTTTGCGAATTCGTTCACCGCATTTTCCAAGAGGGAAGATGGGAAGATCATGACGCAAAGATAACAGATAGCCGTATTTTGATGTAGGTTTGCAGCCTAACAGGTTAACCCAATGATCCATAACTTTAACGCAGGACCCTCCATTTTGCCGGATGTGGTGCTGCAGGAAGCGGCCAAGGCAGTGCTGAATTTTAACGAAACCGGTCTTTCCATCCTGGAAATCGGTCACCGCACTCCTTTGTTCGAGTCCGTTCTGGATGAAGCCCGTTCCCTGGTTAGAGAGTTGATGAACCTGGGACCGGAATATGAAGTGCTTTTCCTCCATGGCGGCGGGACCACCCAGTTCATGGAGGTGCCCATGAACCTCCTGGACGAAACCGGTACGGCCGCCTATATCGATACCGGGGTCTGGTCCTCCAAGGCGATTTCCTACGCCAAACAATTCGGTAAGGTCGATGTCGTGGCGTCCTCCCAGGATAAAAATTATACATACATTCCGAGGCAGTTCTCTGTAAAACCGGGGACGGCCTATCTGCATATCACAACAAATAATACGATCTACGGCACAGAATGGCACAATATTCCCTCTACGAACGGCGTCCCCCTGGTAGCGGATATGAGCAGTGACATCCTGAGCCGGGAGATGGACTATTCGCGTTTCGACCTGATCTACGCGGGCGCCCAAAAAAACATAGGCGCCGCCGGAACGACTTTGACCGTGGTTAAACGCTCCGCGCTGGGTCATGTCCAACGAAAGATACCCGGTATCCTTGATTACCAGAAACATATCGAGGCAGGGTCCATGCTCAATACGCCTCCCGTTTTTGCCATCTACGTCAGCATGCTGACGCTGCGTTGGTTGAAGGCGCAAGGGGGCGTAGCGGCCATCGACCAGGCCAACACGCAAAAGGCCGCCCTTTTGTACGGCGCCCTGGACCGCTTGCCCGTGTTCTCGCCTACGGTGGTAAAAGAAGACCGGAGCCGGATGAACGCTTGTTTCGTGATGAAGGATCCCGCCCTGGAACAGGCCTTTGCCGCGCGCTGTAAGGAGGCCGGCATGTACGGCATAAAGGGCCACCGGAGCGTGGGTGGTTTCAGGATCAGTTTATACAACGCCCTGCCGCTGAGCAGTGTGAAAGATATAGTCTCCCTTATGGAAGACTTTGCTAAACAACATGGATAATGGCAGTCATCGCACCTTTTAAAGCACTTAGACCCCAGGCGCAATTTGCCCGGCTGGTAGCTTCCAAACCGTACGACGTGTTGAGCTCCCGGGAGGCGAAAGTAGAAGCCCAGGGTAACCCGAATTCATTCCTGCACGTCACGAAATCGGAGATCGATCTCCCGGAGGGGACGGACGTTCACTCCCCCGAAGTATATGTGAAAGCAAAGGAAAACCTCTACGCGTTCCTCCAGCGGGAAATCGTATTCCAGGAGACGAAGCCTTGCTACTATATTTACCAGCTTGTTATGAACGGCCGCAGCCAGACCGGGCTCGTCTGCGCCAGCGCCATACAGGACTATATGACGGGGGTGATCAAGAAGCACGAGCTGACGCGTCCCGAAAAAGAACTGGACCGGATCAACCACATCAAGGTCACGGGCGCGCAGACGGGGAATGTTTTCCTGGCATACAAGGACATCCCCGCCGTCGAACAACTGATCGATAAATGGATCAGGGACAAAACCCCGGTCTACGACTTCGAAGCCGATGACCAGGTCCGTCATACGGTCTGGGTGGTCAACGACGAACCCGTCATTGCCCAGATCACGGGATTGTTCGCGCACAGCTGCGGCTGTACCTATATCGCCGACGGTCACCACCGGGCAGCCTCCGCTTCCAAGGTCCGCATGGAAATGAGCACCGCGCCCACCGAGGCGTCCGGCTATTTCCTGACGACCTTGTTCCCGGCCAGCCAGCTCAGGATCATGGACTACAACCGGGTGGTAAAAGACCTGAACGGTCTGAGCGCCGGCGCCTTCCTGGAGCGCGTGGGGGACTCTTTCGACGTCGAGCCCTCCGCCTCGGCCGTACTGCCGGCGGAGCTCCACGAGTTCGGCATGTACCTGGGCGGCAAGTGGTACAGGCTGACTGCGAAACCCGGCACCTTTACCAGCGACCCGATCGGCGTCCTGGACGTGACCATCCTCCAGGAACGGCTACTAAAGCCCATTCTGGGTATCGACGACCCGCGGACCAACAACCGGATCGACTTCGTGGGCGGCATACGCGGTTTGGGGGAGCTGGAGTCGCGTGTCAACAGCGGCGACATGGCCGTAGCCTTCAGCCTGCACCCGGTGACCATAGGGCAATTGTTTGACATTGCCGACAGCGGTGAGGTCATGCCGCCGAAAAGCACCTGGTTCGAACCTAAATTGCGGGACGGTCTGCTGACCCACCTGATCCACTAAAACACTTTCAATCGATGCAGATAATTAGGACCACTATGTTGTTTGGGTTGCTCCTGGCGGCGACGTTCGCCCATGCCCAGACGGTGAAGGAGGAGCTGGAAACGGGGAACTCCCTCATGCAGGGCGGAGACTTTACCAACGCCATCGCGGTGCTCAACAAAGCTTACAACCAGGACGCCGGCAATATAGAAGTGGTAAAGTCCCTGGCATTCTGCTACTACCTCAACAAGGACTATTCGAAGGCTTTGCAGGTGATCGAACCGATGGTCTCCTCCGACAATGGTGACGACGCCTGTTACCAGGTCGCGGGAAACATCTATGTGGCCCTTGGCGAAAACAAGGAAGCCGAAAAGCTCTATAAAAAAGCCATTAAGAAGTTCCCCGACTCCGGCCCCCTGTACGCCGACTACGGCATCTTCCTGGGCAGCCTCGCGGAAGGCGCGGACGCCATCAAGGTTTGGGAGCAGGGGATCGAAGCGGACCCGAGCTATCCCGGGAACTACTACTACGCCTCCAAATATTATTACCCCATCGACCCGGTCTGGAGTCTTTTCTATGGCGAGATATTCGTCGACATGGAGAGCCTTACCCGCCGCACGCCGGAAATCAAGGCGCTCGTGCTGGACAGCTATAAAAAAGTATACTCCAAGGATGACTACCTCAGCCCGCTGACCGATAAAAAGGGCCGCCCCGCGAATGCCTTTGAGAACGCCCTCCGCGCCACCCTCAAAGCGCAGGCGTCCGCCCTCACCGGCGGCATCGATGCCGAGTCGCTCACGGCGATGCGCAGCCGTTTTGTGCTGGACTGGTTCAGCAAGTATGCTACCCAATTCCCCTGCCGGCTCTTCGACTACCAGCGCCAGCTGCTGCAGCAAGGGATGTTCACGGCGTATAACCAGTGGATTTTTGGTTCTGCCGGAGACGAAAAGACCTACAATGCCTGGGTGAGCGCGCACAATACGGAGTTCAACAACTTTTACGGATTTGCCCGGGGGAGGGTGTTCAAGATACCCAAGGGGCAATATTATCAGACCAAGGCGAAGGACTAGCTGCATGTGCGGCCCGTTTCCGGCGGCCCGTTGGGACTTCCCGGCGGCCTTGCGCGCGCTTCCCATAAAAACCCGTATATTCCTACCCTAATTGTTGCCGTATGACAACCACCGCGACGCGTCTATTTGATGGCCTGGACTACCAGCTGGAACGCTACAACAAACCAAACATGCTCTCCGCCAAGGAAAATGGCGCATGGCGTTCCTATTCGACCGCGGAGATCAAGGGGCTCGTCGATCGCCTGAGCACAGGGCTGTCCCGGCTGGGGGTCAGCGGCAAGGACATGACCCCCGAAGGCCAGGACAAGATCGCCATCATCAGCAACAACCGGCCCGAATGGGTGGTTACCGACCTGGCGGTCCAGCAGCTCGGGGCCGTGCTGACGCCCATCTATCCTACTACCAACCCGGTGGAGCTGGAGTTCATCCTGAATGACGCCCGGGTGGAATATATGTTTGTCAACAACAAGGAGCAGTTTGACAAGGTGGAGGCGCTGCGGCCGAAGGTGCCTTCTTTACGGCAGGTTTTTGCTTTTGACGCGGTTGACGGGGCTACCTCCTGGACTTCGCTCCTGGTCGATGCTTCAGCGGAAGAGGCCGCGCGGTTGAAGGCTTTGCGCGACGCCATCCTCCCCGACCACATGGCGACCATCATCTACACCTCCGGCACGACCGGGACGCCCAAGGGGGTAATGCTCAGCCACCGCAACATCGTAACCAACGTCATGATGGCCAAGGAAAGCTTCCCCTTCCCCGACGACCCGCAGACAAAGGCGTTGAGCTTCCTGCCCCTCAACCATATCTTCGAGCGTTGCGTTACCTTCATCTATATCTTTAGCGGCATCAGCATCTATTACGCGGAGAGCAACGACACCATCGCCGCCAACCTCCGGGAAATAAACCCCGACGGTTTTACCACCGTCCCCCGATTGCTGGAGAAGGTTTATGAGCGGATCATGGCGACCGCGCACGAGCTCAAAGGGATCAAGAAAACGCTTTTCTTCTGGGCGCTGGCGCTCGGGGAGAAATATGACAACAATAAGCATGGCTCCCTGGGCTATCGCCTCCAGTTGTCTCTGGCGAACAAGCTGGTCTTTTCCAAATGGCGCGCCGCGCTCGGCGGCCGCATCACCTTTATCGTCACCGGTGGCGCCGCGTGCCAGGAGCGCTTGTTGCGCATCTTCAACGCCGGCGGCATCCCGGTGTATGAAGGCTATGGCCCCACCGAGCACAGCCCCGTCATCAGCGTCAACCGCCGCGCCCCCGAAGGCATGACGCGCTTCGGTACCGTCGGCCCGATCATCAACGGAACGGAGCTTAAGCTCGCCCCCGATGGAGAAATATGCGTGAAGTCCCCCAGCGTCATGATGGGTTATTACAAACGCCCCGACCTCACCGCCGAAACCATCATCGACGGCTGGCTCCACACCGGCGATATCGGCATCCTGGAAGACAACGTCTTCCTGCGCATCACCGACCGCAAAAAGGAACTATTCAAAACCAGCGGCGGGAAATACGTCGCTCCCCAGGCCGTCGAAGGAAAGATGCTGGGAAGCTCCTTCATCGAACAGGTCCTGGTCGTCGGCCCCGAACGGAAATTCGTCGGCGCCCTGATCGTGCCGTCATTTACCGCGTTAAAAAAGTGGACCGCCACCAACGGCATACCCTATACCTCCAACGAGCAGGTCATCCGCGAGCCGCGGGTGCTGGAGCTTTTTGCCGCCGAAGTCGAGCGGGCCAACCAGACGCTCAACCACATCGAACAGGTGAAGAAGTTTGAATTGCTGCCGCAGGAGTGGACGGTGGATAAGGGGGAGATGACGCCGAAGCTTTCGATGAAGCGGAAGGTGATTACGGAGCATTACGCGGCGGCGATTGATAAGATTTATTCCGATGCCGTCGCGCCGCAGCGCTAGGACCTATTTTTTTTCCAGAGACTTGTACGCTTTAGGAATTCGATCGCGTCCAGGTATTCCTGCGAGAGCGGTTCAGTCCTAATATTGGTCCGGGTTATCGTGACTTCTACCCCATTGAGGATTTTCTTTTCGGAATGCACATAAGGCGCAATCTTTTTTTTAGTTAGTCTCATGTGGTAAAGTTATACAATTGTTTTTATGTAAAATCCCACACAGTTCCCTCCGCTTGAGGGGTTATAAACCTCTTCCTTAAATACGATACTATTGTCGTCTATTAATGCTATGACGACATATTCTTTTGTAAACATTTCATAGTGCATTCGAAGAATGCGGTTATACAATGCCGTTCGCGTTGGCGTGCTTCCTCTGAAATACACTGTTGCATGAGGATACCAGGCAAGAAAATCTTTCAAAATAGCGACAAGAGTTGCCATGACTTTTACCATATCCCCGTTATTTGAATTAGCCATATCATCCATACTGCCATCCTCTAGCAAATCCCCGAACGCAAGGTAGTAGACATTGGGTTCGGGGGTGGTATCAAACTTAACCTCCTTTATAATACGCGATTTTCCGACACTGATAAATGTATAACGGGACACTTCATCCCGCTTGTATGTATATGGCATCTGACCCATTGTTCCCAATTGTTAGGAAAGCAAAGGTAAAATGCTTTTTTCAAAAACCTGCTCAAGTAGTTGATATAGAACAATATAGACGAATATAGGACCATATTCCTAATAACTCATCTCATCGAGCCTCACCTTCCCCTTGAAAGTCCAAAACACAAACGTCGTATACGTCGCGACGAGGGGCACCCCGATGGCGGCGATTACCAAAAGAATTCCCAACGTCTTCTCGGAGGATGCGGCGTTGTGCACCGTCAGGTTCCACGATTCGTTCAGCGAAGACAGCACCAGGTTCGGGTAGAGCTCGATGGCAACGATGACGAGCAGAAGGCTGATGGTCAGCGCCGAGGAGAAGAACGCCGGGAGGTATTTCTGCTTGGTGATAGAGCGGGTGATGTTGGCGATGGCCAGCACCATAATGACGGGGACTCCGAACAGCCAGACGTGGGATTTGATCTGGTGGGAGAGGTGGGGGATGTAGAGGATGGTGTAGAAGCTCAGCAGCAGCACGCAGATCACGAAGCTGATGGTCGTGTTGCGGACGATGATGGTGAGCTTGGTATATAGCCGTTTTTCCGTCTTCATGACGAGGTAGATCGCGCCGTGCATCATAAACAGGGCGAGCGTCGTGATCCCGACCATGACCGCATAGGGGTTTAGGAAATCAAATGTCCCCCCGCGGTAGACGCCGTCCTGGTCGATGGGCAATCCCAGCAGACAGTTTCCCAGGATCAGCCCCAGTGCGAAAGTGACGGTGATACTCGAACCGCAATAGCAGATGTCCCAGCACTT
This sequence comes from Dinghuibacter sp., assembly GCF_035492835.1. Classification (NCBI taxonomy): domain Bacteria; kingdom Pseudomonadati; phylum Bacteroidota; class Chitinophagia; order Chitinophagales; family Chitinophagaceae; genus Dinghuibacter; species Dinghuibacter sp. The sequence goes on along the minus strand of NZ_DATJIY010000097.1, from coordinate 14,415 downwards.
CCGCCACCAAAGCATGGGTTCCTTGCTCCGGAATTCGATGGAGATGGCCCGGGTGATCAGCGCGATCAGAAACAAGGTGAAGGGGATATAGAATGCGGAGAAAACGGCGGCATACACCTTCGGGAACCCCGCGAACAATGCACCCCCGCCGATGACCAGCCAGACTTCGTTACCATCCCACACCGGACCGATGGCGTTGAGCGCTGTCCGCCGGCTTTCTTCTTTATTAAAAAAAAGATGGATCGCCCCCGCTCCCAGGTCGAAGCCGTCCAGGATGGCGTAACCGGAAAAGGAGGCGCCTACGACGAGGTACCACCAGGTGGCATAGTCAAGTCCCAAGAATGTGCTCATCGTGCATGTTTTTGTGGGTTGCGTCCCGGTTGGTTTATTGTTCCGCCGGTTGCCCCTTCCCGTGACCAAAATGCTCCGCCATGTCCTTGTGCATGGAACTGTGCATCTCCTCCGTCGCCCAGTAAGGTCCGTGCTGGATCTTACGGTTGAGCAGGAATAGGAAGAGGGCGAAGAGTCCCATATAGACAAAGACGAACAGGATCAGCGAAAAAACGACCTGGTTTGCGCGCACCGCCTGCGACAAGGCGTTGGACGTACGGAGCAAGCCGTACACCACCCAGGGCTGGCGACCCATTTCGGCGGTGAACCAGCCCGCCTGGTTGCCGAGCTGGGGTAACAGTACCGACCAGACGAAAATCCAAAGCACCCAGCGTTTATTGAACAATGTGTCCCGGCGGAACCAAAAGGCCGCGATGGTCGTCAGCAGGATCATCAACGATCCTACCGCGATCATCAGGTGGTAGACTTGGAAAACGCCGTTGACCTGGCCCGGTCGATTCTCCGGCGCCGTGGCGTTAAGCCCTTGTATGGGCGCGTGAAAATTGCCATAGGTAAGGAAGCTCAGACCTCCCGGGACACCCAGGCCGTGTACCTGCTCTTTGTTCTGGTCGACCCAGCCGAACAAATACATCGGAGCGGGCGCCAGAGAATCGAAGTGCCCTTCCATAGCGGCCAGCTTTACCGGTTGATAACGCGCGACGACCTTGGCGGAGCGGTCCCCCAGGAACAATTGCGTCCAGGAGGAGACCAGCGCCACGACCAGCGCGATTCTGAAGGAGGCCTTTGCGAAATCCTGGTATTTACGATGCAGCAGGTACCAGGCGCTGATGCTGAGCACTAAGAAGGAGCCCGCGAGGAACGCACCCACCCATACGTGCAACACCCGGTCCACGGCCGAGGGGTTGAACACCATCGCCCAGAAATCCGTGATCTCCGCCCGGGCGTTCATCCCCGAACCCACGATGTGGAACCCGGCGGGCGTCTGTTGCCAGGAGTTGGCCACCACGATCCAGATGGCCGAAAACATAGAGCCCAGCGTCACCATGACTGTAGCAAAGAAGTGCGTGCGGGGTTTCACGCGATTCCATCCGAACAGGAGAAGCCCGAGGAAACCCGATTCCAGCGCGAACGCAAAAATACCTTCCGCCGACAAGGCGCTCCCGAAGACGTCCCCCACGTATTTGGAATAAGTCGCCCAGTTCGTCCCGAACTCAAATTCCATGACGATCCCCGTGGCCACGCCGATCCCGAAAATGAGGGCGAAGACACGCGTATAGAATTTGGTCATGGTCTCATAGAGCTTGTTGCCGGTGCGGAGATACATCGCTTCCATGCAGACCATCACGAGGCCGAGGCCGATACTCAAAGGGGGGTAGATGTAATGGAAGGAGATGGTGAACGCGAACTGTATCCTGGAAAGTATTTCGACGCTCATAAAACAGGAATGTACCTGCAAGGTACATCAGAAAACTTCTCCGAGGTTCAGAAATAAACCCCGCGAACCATTCAATCCAAAGGCGTAGTCGACGCAGATATTCGTCTTCGAAAACTTATTGAACTTGATGCGCACCCCTGCGCCGGCGCCCGGTGAGAAAACCTCGAAATTACCGGTGCCCGGATCGGAAAACGACTGGCAGTTAGCGAATACGACGCCGCCGATCAGACCGTCGTGCATCAGGCCAAACCGGAATTCCCCCTCCAGGTCGAGCATACTCTTTGCCCTGAACCGGCTTTGCACATAACCGCGGCCGGTATTGTCGTAGGAGTCCCAGGCGGTGCTGGGCAGGTCCAGGTATGGCGGGTTACCGGAAAGCGTAAACCAGTCATAAGTCCAAAACGCCAGCACGTTGTCCTTATGGCCAACGCTGAAGTACTTGCGTACGTCGAACAAAAGGGAATTCCAGTTCCCGTCGCTACCAAAGACCTTCAGGTTCTGCCGGTAGATCACGTCCGCATAGAACGACCCGCCTTCAGGGTTGATCGAGTTTTTGCGCGTATCGTAGAGCAGGTTTACCGCCGGCCCCGAAGAATAGGAGGACGTATTAAAGCCGTATTTGTCGAAGTCGGTAACCTCCCCCGGTTTCAGGTTCAATTGCTGGATATCGTAGTGGATGTCCAACGCCCAGCCCGGTCCGAGGTAAAGGTCTTTGGCGACCTTGCGTAGCACATATTGATAGAACCGGAGGTAGTTGTAGTCGAGGCCTACAGCGTCGTCGGGTGTCGTATGACCGCCCAGCCCGTATGTTTTCTCCGGAAATTCCAGGTACCGCCAGTCTCCGACGAAGTTGTACTTATTGTTTTTGGTCCAGATCGACGTCTGCAGCGGTACGATCAATTGCTGGTTCTGGGTGACCGTCACCGAGGCGTTGACCTGGGACATATTGGTGGTCGTGTCGTGGACCAGGTAGAAACCGGCGTTCCCCGCCAGCTCCAGTCCGATCCCGATGTCCAGGGAATATTCCACCGCCGGTGCCGCCGAGATATGGAGGCGGGGTCCCTCGCCCCCCTTCTTCAGGAGGCGTTTGTCCGGATTTTTCCCTAGTATGAGGAGACCCAGGTCGATTAGGTCTCGCTGTGTGCGGTAGTAGGCGGCATGGATGATGGAATCGCTTTTTTGCGCCGGGGCTGTCGTTTGCGTCGAGTCCGTCGTTTGTGTTGAGCCTGTCGTTTGCGCCCGGGCAGCCGTAAGTAAGGTCAGAAAGAGATATAGTAGTGATAATCGCTTCATGCGTCGCCCTTCTGACCTTGTTTAGCGCCAGGGGTTTAGCCTAGCTTTCCTTTTTATTCCTTATTTGTGTGGATTTAACGTATACTTTTTTACCCTTGTCGTCTACATAATACTTACGGTCGCTTTTATCGATGTAGAGGGTTTGACCCTTGGGGCCTTCCTTGCCCTTATAGACACGGTCGGTGACGGCGGAGGCGCCCTTGACGGCGGTGGAGGCGGTGGCGTGGCCTACGTCCTTCGCGCCTGCCGCCGTGGCACGGCCCACTTTTTTGGCGGTGGTGGTCGTGGCGCGGCCTACACGGTGAGCGGCGGTGTCGGTTTTTGTTTCGACCTTCTTGGTCGTGGATTGCGCGGATGCGGTCGCAGTCGCGGTGAGAAAAGAGCCGGCGAGGATGGATATAGCCACAAACCTCGCCGGCCTGAGAAAGGTGTTCATATAGGTTTTACCTATATGAAATCCAACAATGGTGCCGGTTATTTTAAGGGTTGGGCAATATCGAGAGCAGCTCGATAGCCCGTTGAATAGTAGCTTTTTCTTCCGCCGTATATCGCCGCGCGATCAGTTCCGTCAGCCAGTCTTCCCGTTCCTGCCGGGTCTGCAGCACCTTGTTCCTCCCCCTTTGCGTCAGGGACACCAACATTTTCCGCCGGTCCGCCGGTGAAGGTTTGCGCGAGATATAACCAAGCTCATGCAGCCTGTTCAGCACCTGCGACATAAACTGCGAGGAAATATGGAGCTGTTCCCCCAGCTCCGAAGGCCGCATCTCCGGCGCGTCCATCAGGAGCGACACCACGTTCAGCTCCGCCACCGACAACTGCTCGGGGTTGCTCAACGTCTTGCGCAACCGGCGCTTCATCTGCGTCACGAAATCACGGATGCCATGCGCGAGGTATCTATCTTCCGGGGTGGACATATTTTATAGAGTAGCTTTACAAAGTTACTTTATAAAATGGTACTTATGCAAAAAAGCCCACCGTTAGGCGGGCTTTCGCAGTGGATCCTATTGGATTCGAACCAACGACCTCTTCCATGTCAAGGAAGCGCTCTAACCAACTGAGCTAAAGATCCTTTTTCCCGCGGGGACCGGTAACCGGGGCCGTTTGGGACGGCAAATATAGGAATTTCCTACATTCGGTATAAACTTTTCAGCCATGAAGGACGGGGCGTGGAGCGCGGCGGCGGACGGGGCGCCGAGTGGGACGGCGGCGGCCGGCCGGCCGATGGCGGCCATTTTTATGTTGCCGCCGGGGGTGCACCTGCTGGACATTACGGGGCCGGCGCATATTTTTTATGAGGCGGCTTGTTATGGCGCGCCGGTACGATCGCTGTTCGGTAGCATGTATGCGGGGCAGGAGACGGCGGTTAGCAGCAGTACGTTGGCTTTTGGGCGGTTGACGCCGTTCGACCGGCTGGCGTTGGAAAAAGGGGATATGGTTTTTTTACCCGGGTTGGAGGGTACGCTGCTCTTGACGGATGATTTTATGCGGTCGGCGAAGCCCTTTCTGGAGTGGCTGGTGGCGCAGCACAAAAAGGGCGTGACGATCTGTTCGGTGTGTACGGGTTCGTTTTTGCTGGCGGAATCGGGTTTGCTCGATGGGTTGTCGTGCACCACGCACTGGAAATACGCGGAACGTTTCGCGCTCAGGTATCCGGGGGTGCGGTTGCTGGCCAACCGGCTTTTTGTGCGGGAGGAGCTGATATTCACGAGCGCGGGGGTCAGCTCGGGGATCGACCTGGCGTTGCACCTCGTCCAGGAGTTTTGGGGACCCTACTTCGCGGCGCAGATCGCCAAGGAAGTGGTGGTGTTTTTCCGGCGGGGACCGGACGATCCACAGTTCAGCGTTTTTATTCAATACCGCAACCACCTCGACCACCGGATCCATGCCATCCAGGACAGGCTGGCGCAGTCCCTCGACGAGAAACTGACCGTCGAGGACCTGGCGGAGGCCGTGAGCATGTCGCCCAGGAACCTCACGCGGCTTTTTAAGAAAACGACCCAGATCACCATCGGCGACTACCTGGAGAAATTGCGCGTGGAGCGCGCGGAGCAGCTTATCGGCGACGGGCAGACGGTCCAGTCGGCGGCGCTCCATTGCGGGCTGAAGAGCACCAACCAGTTGCGCAGCCTCCTGCGGAGGCACCGCGAGCCGCGGTGAGGGGGAGCCGAGATGACGGGGGAGACCCGGTGAGGCGGACGCGCCTATGTCCCAAAACTGCGCTCCTATGTCCTTGCCCGCCGCGTCGCACCGCGATAGCTTTGTCGCAAAGCAAAACACATGAAACCTTTCTGGCAAGCCATCCTCCTGATGGCGCCCCTGCTGTCGGCCGCGAAGATCAGCCGCGCGCAAAGCGATGCCGCCCAAAGCCAAGCCGCCGCGAAAACGGATTCCGCCTGGTATTGCCCCTTTTGCGGCGGCGATTGCGACAAGATCGCGTACGACACTCCGGGGAAGTGTACCCATTGTGGCATGACCCTCATAAAAGACTACCGGAAGACGGACACCGTGCGGCGTCTGAAGGTACTGTTCTACCTGCAGAATGGCGTCGAGGTCCTGGACTTCGCCGGGCCCATGGAAGTATTCTCCTACGCCGGTTTCGACGTCTCGGTGGTATCGAGGACGAAGGACCCCATCGTTTCGCAAGGCATCCTGAAGATCATACCGGACTATAGTATCGACGACGCGCCCAGCGCGGACATCCTCGCTTTCTTTGGCGGCAACGCCGGGGTGGCGGCGAGCGACCCGAAAGTGATGAGCTGGCTGCAATCCTCGACGCCAGGTTACCTGTTCTCTGTATGTACCGGAGCCTTTATCGTTGGAGGGGCGGGGCTGCTCGATGGCCTGACTGTTACGACCTTTCACGAAAGCCTGGACCGTTTGCAGCAGGCGGTGCCAAAGACGAAGGTGATGAAGAACGTGCGTTTTGTGGATAACGGCCACGTCATCACCACCGCGGGCATCTCGGCGGGTATAGACGGCGCGTTGCACCTGGTCGAGAAAATACGCGGCCGGGCCGCGGCGGAGCAGATCGCGGCCTACATGGAATACGACAAGTGGGTTCCCGGACAGGGGTTGGTCATGCCGGCGACCCAGGCGACGCGCTAAGCGCAGGAACGCAGGAACGAGGGACCGCGTAGCAAAGAAAGTATAGCAATGAAAACTGGCGCCGCGAGGCGCCTTTTTTTGCGCGTTAATGAATAATTAGGCGCCACGTTAGCCCCCGCCCTTTTTTTTGCAGGATATGCCCCGCTATATGAAAAAGTGGTGTCTCCTGCTCCTTTTTGGATGGAACGCCCAACGACTGTTTGCACAAAACGACTTTATTTCCGTCAGCGCTTCGTCCAACGCGACCACGGCCAGCCTGGCAGCCGACGGCAATCCGGCGACCGGGTGGACCCCGGCCGGCGAAGGGGACCAGTACCTCCTGCTGGCCCTGCAGACCCCGGGCAACGTCGGCCGCCTGCAACTCATTGCCGACGGGTTCTCCGCGGCCACGATCGGTAAATACCTCAGCGTCTATATCACCTACGACCCGATGAACCCAGGTAGCCCGGTCGCGTACACCGTCGCCGGTGGTAAGAGCCTGACGCTGAATTTCCCGGCCCAATATGGGGCGCACGTCAAGTTGTTGTTCAAATCGGCCCCGGGGGCCTTTACCATACGGGAAGTTCACATCGGGTATGTGGAGGGCACGCCCGAAAAGGCGGCCGTTTTACACGACAAACCCTGGCTCGACCCGCATCAGGGTCTCGAGCGGCGGGTCAGCAGCCTGCTGGCCGTGATGACACCGGCGCAAAAAATGGAGCTTCTTCGTGAAGGCTGGGGCATCCCGGGTATCCCCGCCCTGGGTATCCCGCCGATGAACAAGGTGGAAGCCATCCACGGCTTCTCCTATGGCAGCGGCGCCACCATTTTTCCCCAGTCGATAGCGCTGGGCGCTACCTGGGACAAGACCCTCGTGAAAAAGGTCGCCATGACCATCGGTGACGAGACCGTCAGCGCCCATACCGTACAAGCCTGGTCGCCGGTCCTCGACGTGGCGCAGGACCCACGCTGGGGGCGTTGCGAAGAGACCTATGGCGAAGACCCCGTGCTGGTGTCGGACATCGGCGGCGCCTGGATCGACGGCTACCAATCCAAGGGGCTGATCGTTACCCCCAAACACTTCGCGGTGCATGGAGCGGTGATGGGCGGCCGGGACTCCCACGACATCGGTCTCTCCGAACGGGAAATCAGGGAGGTACACCTCGTCCCCTTCCGGCACGTCATCGAAACCTATCACTGTCAGTCCATCATGATGGCCTACTCCGATTTTGAAGGCGTCCCCGTGGCAAAAAGCAAGGAGCTCCTGAAGGGCATCCTCCGGGACGAATGGGGTTTTGACGGCTACATCGTCAGCGACTGCGGCGCCATCGGCAACCTCACCAGCCGCAAGCACTACACCGCCGCGGACCCTATCGAAGCGGCGAATGAAGCCCTGGCCGCGGGCATCGCTACCAATTGCGGCAATACCTACAACGACCCGGCCGTCATCCGCGCCGCGGTCGACGGCGGCCTGGACTCGGCTAACCTCAACTATACCTGCCGCACCCTGTTGCGCGTGATGTTCAGGAACGGTTTTTTTGAGAACAACCCCGCCCGCCCGCTCGATTGGCACAAGATCTATCCGGGCTGGAATAGTCCCGAACACCGGGCGGTAGCGCGGCAGGCGGCGAGGGAAGCGGTGGTTTTGCTAAAAAATGAAAACGGGTTCCTTCCCTTGTCTCCGGACAGCGGTAAAACCATTGCCGTTATCGGACCCGGCGCGGACGACCTTCAGCCGGGCGACTACACGCCAAAGCTTCAGCCGGGGCAACTGGTTTCGGTGCTCAGCGGAATCCGCGAAGCTTATCGCGGGCGCGTTACGTATGAAAAAGGCTGTGCGTTTACCGGTTCGGACGCCTTCGATCCCCAACCGGCGCTACAGGCGGCGGCGTCCTCGGACGTGGTGGTGATGGTGCTGGGTGACTGCTCCACCAGCGAAGCGATCCAGGGTGTCGCCCAAACCTCCGGTGAAAACCGGGACTACGCCTCGCTGATCCTGCCCGGCAACCAGGAACGCCTCCTGGAAGCGGTATGCGCGACCGGTAAGCCCGTTGTCCTGGTGCTCCAGTCGGGACGGCCATACAACCTTTCTTATGCGGCCGAACACTGCAAGGCCATCCTGGTCAACTGGCTGCCCGGTCAGGAGGGCGGCCCCGCGCTGGCCGATGTGTTGTTTGGCGCGTACAACCCCGGGGGGCGGCTGCCGATGACCTTTCCGCGTAGCGTCGCCCAGGAACCGCTCTATTATAACTTCAAGACCTCAGGGCGTGGATACGATTACGTGGATATGCCGTTCTATCCCTTGTATTCCTTTGGATACGGGCTTAGCTATACGTCGTTCCGTTATTCCGGCCTGACCGCGATACAGCAGCCCGATGGCAACGTCGTCGTCAAAGCCACCGTTACCAATACCGGCCATCGCGCGGGTGACGAGGTCGTGCAGCTCTACGTGACCGATATGTACGCCAGCGTCAAGACACGGGTGATGGAGCTGAAGGACTTCGACCGGATCGCCCTTGCGCCCGGCGCGTCACAGGAAGTGTCGTTCACCCTCACGCCGTATCAGCTTTCGTTGCTCGACGACCAGATGGATAGGGTGGTAGAGCCGGGGGCGTTTAGGATCGAGGTCGGCGGACGGAGCCCGTCCTTCAAGGCGGGCGACCGCATCAAAAACAGCGTGGGCTATGCGGATGCCACCGAGGGGCTCGTCACCGGGCTGAACTACACCGCCGCGTACAAGGCCGACTTTGCGCTGACCCCGGGTGTGACGCGCGTGGAACCGGAGACGGGGCGACGCGAGGTGTCGGTTACCGTACGGAACAAAGGCAATTTAACCGACGTGGGTAAGGTGGCGGTCTATGTCGACGGCGTGTTGGAGGGGGACGAGCGCCATTTCGAACTCGCCCCGGGGCTCGAAAAGACCCTATGGATGCCCGTGAGCGGGCACGGGTCGGTCGCGGTGACGTTTGCGACGAAGTATAAGGTGGCGGTAAAGAAGTATGTGCTGCCCTAGCGATGGCTTATGCCGACGGGGCGGCCAGCGCTTTCTCCAGCTTACCGAATGTCCGCCGCCAACCCTCTTCGTAGTCGTGGGACGATTCGGACCAGACCCCGGCGTGCGTGAACGACATGTCCGTGCTGCCGGCATCCGCGGAAAGGCCAATAATCACCCGTGACGCTTGCCCGGGCTCGTTTGCCCAGTGCCAGGTGAAAGATAACGATTCATACCCGTCGACTACCTCGTAGGTCCCGAAGCAGGTAAATTCCGTCCCGTCGCCATTTTGGAAGGTGATGGCATAAGGGCCGCCCGGGCGGACGTCCATCTCCGCGGATACGCCCCTACCCCCGGGATCGGAGCCGAACCAATGCAGGATCACCGCGGGGTCGGTCCAGGCACGCCATACCTGTTCAATCGGGAAGGGCAGGTGCATGTCGATGTGGATGGTTGCGTAAGACATTATTAACACTTTGAAAAACTGACATATTGCACAAACCTGGGCAGGTCCGAATAATTGGTGCTGGCTGCGTGCGGCAGGGTTTGCCGCCAGAGGACTACGTCGCCCTTCCCACCGGGCACGGACGTGCCGGTAAGCGTACGCCGCATGGCCACATGGGCATCGTCCGCGTTGGGATAGGTTTTTATCCAGTCTTCGAATCGTCGGTGGAACCCCGGTACTACCGTCAGCGGTCCCCTGTCCTCCGGGACGTCGTTGAGGTAAACCAGGCCCTGGATGTATTGCAGGTCGAGGTTGCCGAAGTCGATATCCCAATGCAGCTGGTTGTGACGGAATTTCCAGGTTGCTGACTCCGGCGGATTGTAGCTTACCTTTTCGGTGTTGGCGATGATGTCGGCAGTGCCATAGAGCTCGGTGAACAATTGCCGGATGGAAGGGAGGGCTTTGATGGCGTTTATGCTTTCGTCCTGGTATACCTGCAGCATCAGGCCGTGCCAGTCGGGGTGGTCGTTGTACCAGGTTTCCTTTCTTGAGAGATCGACGCCGAGGCGGGTACAAATAAGCGTTATCACGGCATCGCATAACTGCGCGTCCACGAGACCGCTCACCTTGATGTATCCCTGCTCTTTCCAGGTCTGCCACTGACTGTCGGTTAACATCGCACTTCCATTCGCACCGGTCCGGATGGCATTCCCTTTGGACCACGAGGCAAAGGCCGCGGCGGATTCCCGAACCTGTTGTTCGCCCTTAATGCGTACCATCCACTCCTCCAGGTCTTCTACGCTGGTACATTGGTCGTATACGAACCGGTAGGTTTCAAATTTACCCAGACCATAAAAGCCCATCCATATGTTTTCGATGACCGGGAAGTCTTCGCTCCCCGTTGGGGCCTTGCCCGCCCGTACGCGCTGATGGTGCTCGTAGAATATGGGGAGGAAAGAGCAATGTATTGTCACGGGATCGGTTTAAGGTTTTTTGCCCCTCGCCAGCACCGTCACGGGCGTCGATGTGGTTAAGTGCCAGTAAGGCGTCAGGTAAAGGCTGTCTTGTGTGGTGGATACCCGGTTTTGCAAGTTGAAATAGGGAGGCGGAGCCCCATCGAGGTTTAGGATGGTATCGATACGCCGCGCAGTGTCGGCTCCGATTATGTTGATGGCCGTGTAAAAGGTTACGTGGAAAGCCCCCGTGGCCATTAACGAGCCGTTCTGCCGGACGGTATAGGTACTGTCGGCGGGGGACAGTCCCAAAACGATCGCCTGCGGGACATACATCACTTGCCAATTCCCGACTAGACCGGTATCCCCGGGGCTCCGGCCGATCATCGGTACGCTATTGTGGCTTTTGCCACAGGCCGTAAGCGCACAGAAGAGGAGTATCGCGAAACGTTTCATAACCATTGGACAAAGTATGCCCGGGAACCGCTGCATCGTTATCTTTATACACATGAAAATCACAGTGCTCGTCTCCCGCCTGCTCCTCGGGTTCCTGTACCTGGTATTCGGGCTCGACTACTTCCTGCATTTTATACCCTATCAACCGCCACAGCACCCGGGGGCAGCGGGGTTATTCAAGGCGGGACTCATGGCGTCGGGTTATTTTTACCCCATGCAAAAGGGTATCCAAATAGCCGGGGGGCTTTCCCTGTTGTCCAACTGGTACGCGCCCTTTGCCGCCGTCGTCCTTTTTCCCATCAGCCTCAATGTGTTCCTTTTCCATACCCTCCTGGTGCCTTCGGGCTGGCTGATGGGCGTCCTCCTGTTGCTGCCCAACCTGTTGCTGGGGTTGGGTTACCGGGAGTGCTACCGTGGGGTGTTCACCGCGAGGCCTCGGGTCTGACACGAGCTTGCTGCCGCGCTTACTGTTGCGCCTGGAAAACCGCACCCGCGGAATCGACGACACATGGCGTCGACTCCACCCCGGCATGCGTCCAACAGGTCCAGATCACCTTGCCGGTACCGGCATCGAGGGCGTAGACGCCACCGTCATTCCCGCCGACATAGATTACCCCGTGCGCCACGACGAGGCCGCCCTGGTAGAAGGTATTTTGGACCAGGGAATTGTACCAATTCTGCTGGCCGTTGGCGGTGTTTAGGCTCACCACGACGCCGGTCGATGCAAAATAGATGGTGTTATCCACGATTTGTGGCGCGGTGTATAGCGATCCTTGAGGCACCGACCATATTTGCGCACCCGTCGCAGCATTGAATGCGTAGAAGTGCTCGTAGCTGCCGACGTACACCACGCCGTTCGAAACCGTCGGACTTCCATTGAGTTGGTAAATGGGATTGGTCCAGGCTATGCTACCGTCTGCGGCATTGAGCGCATAGAGTACACCCATTTCACCGGACGAATCGTAGCCCGACACATAGACCAATCCGCCGACGGCCACCGGTGAACCCGGGGAGAGGCTGCCCCTGCTCCAATTCAGCGCGCCGGTCGAAAGATCGAGGGAATATGTCGAGCTGACAAGACAGGATGCGTATACGCTCCCGTTGTATACGCTGGGGACGCCCCAGCCGTCACCCGGCTGACTCGATTTGTAGGACCATTTTTGCTGTCCGGTGGTAGCGTCGACGGCATGAAAAGTGTTATCGACAGAGGTGCCCAGATATACGACGCCCTGGTACACCGCCGGGGTCCCCTGCCAGGGTGATGCGGCTTTAAAGGACCAGAGTTTAGCGCCGGTATTGGCATCCAGCGCGTACAGGTTGCTGTCGTTGCCGTCCCCGCCGGCCATATACAATACGCCATTGGCAAATGCAGGGCTGGTACCGCCTCCAGGCAAAGGCGTTAACCACTTGGGTCCGCCGGAGGCGACGTCGATGGCGTAAAAATTGCCGTCGTGGCTGCCGACATATACGGTGCCTTTATTGGAAAGGGTAAAGTTCGTTTTCGCTACGGCCGATTGACAATTGCTTTGAACGGCCACCTGCCCCGTCGTCGCCCCGGCCGGAACACGCGCTACGATCTGCGTAGCCGAAGCCGACAGAACGGTAGCGGGAATATGGTTGAAATAGACCGTGTCCGCCGCGGCGTTGGGGTTGAAAAAATGCCCGCTCAGCGTAATCATCGTTCCGGTCCCCGCTACTATCGGGCTGACGGAATCGATGACAGTGGGTCCTTTAGTGAGCGTTGCCGGCCAGTACAAGCTCAGGTGTTCGGATGTTACGTAAATACTCCCCGAAAAGACGGTTGCGGGTACCCTGACCACCAGCTTTGTCTGGGTGGCCGACAGGAGCTGCAGCGGCAGACTGTCGAGGGCCACCGATACGCCCTTCGGTACCGAGTCGAAATTGACGCCGGTAATGGTGATGATACCGTCGCAAAAGTCCGTTAGCTGGACGTCGGATATGTTCGGCGTCCCCGATGGATACCAGGGCTTAGGGGCATCCTTTTTTTTGCATTGAACCAGGGAAAGGATTGCGAGAGCGGTTATGAGGTACTTTTTCACGAGGCAGGCTTTCTACGCTAAATATAAAGGTCTTTCTTCAGCTTCCCAAACGATCGGGAATCACCGCCGTGCCGCCGGTATCTGGCGTCGTTGCAGCCCGCGCGGAGGGTGTTTGGCGGACAGCGCGGGCATCCGGGCTCCGGGTTCCTTGACTCCAGGCGCCCTGGCTCCAGGTAAGGGCGAACAACTGGAACAGCACCGCCGGCAACACATTCCGCTGAAGCTCGTTGGCGCCGGCCAGACAAAGGAAGAGGCCAAAGCCGATAGATACCAGTACGATGATCGCGGAGAAAACGATGGCGGGCTGGCGGATCGCTGCGCGTTTCCGGGTTGCCATGCGGCCGCGGGTGGACTTACGCACGCCGGTCGCTGCGTATACGGCGAACAACGCCAGCCCGGCGACAAGCACCCACGGGAACAGCGCGCGCAGCCAGGGCAATTCGGGCCCATAGGTATAGTTCAGGCAAGCCGCACCAAAGGAAAGGTCTGCGTACCGCCGAACGGACAGCCACGCCAACCGGAGGATATCCCGGGGGTGCTCCAGGTACATCAGGTGGAAGGCCCGGTTTATGGTCGGAATCTGGTCCTTGTCCCAAACGTTGAGGATGCGAACGGCCCGTGCGGTGGACGCATTCCAGGCGTTTCCATGAAAGGTGCCGTTGATGACCACTATATCGGTCAATACGGTAGCGATGAGCGTCCGGTCATCCGCGCGGAGTGTGTGGTCGTGGGTAAGCCGGTCCTGCAGCACGCCTTCATTGCCCGAGCTGACCATGAGCATGATCATGTTTGGTGTTTCCGCGCTTTTGCTCCGGTTGTACCGGAAGCTGAGCGCAAAACACAGGAGTGTCACGGCAAAGAGGATCAGCGCCGGCTTCCAACTAACCAGGAAAAGGAGCGCCGCCACGGGTAGCAGCCACAGCATTAGCCAGGGTTTGAGCAGGATCGCCAGGGCGCAGGTCAGCAGGCAGTAGGCGATAGTGGCCACGAAATGTTGACGGCCTCGGGGAAACATGATCTTTACCAGCAGGATAAACATCCATATTTCTGCCGGCAATAAGATCGACTCCGTCAAACAGGTACCGCAATAACTCCATATACCCGTAAAGGCCAGGTATACAAAGGCGACGAGGCTAAACCTGGTCGAAAACCAATCGCCAAAACAGAAATGGAGGAAGTACAACAGGCTTGAGAGCTCCAGCAAATAAGCCACCACGCTCATTTTAAGCCCCAGCGTACCGACCAGCCGCAGGTAGAACGGGTAAAGAAACGGCCGGAATGCCTGGTAGGCCGGGTTGAAGAGGTTCCGGGCGTCCGACAAGTAGCCGTCCGAGTCGTTGGTCATC
>NZ_DATJIY010000096.1:0-10256 GCF_035492835.1 Dinghuibacter sp. | reverse complement strand
TGGTCGCGGGGATAGCCTGTCTCCGCCACCAGCGCGGTGTCGAGCAGGATGGTCCGCTCGTAGCCGTCGTCATAGAGGAAGCGGCCAGGGTACCTCACGCCCCTTACGGCCAGGTCGCCGCGGATACAAAAAAGGTCGTGGGTATACTCGATCGGGAGCGCCGTATAACCGTGGGTATCCGGGAGACGGGTATGGACGATAAAGAGGCTTCTGTCGTAGTCGATCTCGACGATCTTACCGTCAAAGAGGTCCCACCCGAAACGGCCGTCGCTGCCGTGCCCGGAGAGCGATACGGGATAGACGTCCAGGCTGTCCCAATGGAAGCGGCCGATGGTCAGGCTGTTGTATTCTTTCTTATAGACGTTGTCGTCGAGCAACAGACCGCTGGTACCCGAATCGAAGATGACGGGCAAGCTGTCCTTGTCGTTGATGACGACGTGGAAGAGGAGGTTGTTGTGGTCGGTGAGGGTGAAGGGGATGGTGTCGTTCTCGTTTTTGGCTGAGTAGTCTTTTAGCGCGGGGCTCTCGATCCGGGTGTGACAGGGCACGCCCTTGAGCGCGACGTCGAAGTCGATCTTGTCACCGGGCTTCAACATTATCGCGAGGGTATCTTTGTCGGTGCAAAAACGGACGCTTTTGGGCTCCCGGCTCTTGGTTATGGTCAGGATGTCGAGGGGTACCCCGGGGTTGATGCGCCAGTGGTGGATGTAATCGTCGCCTTCGTAGACAAGCGCGGCCGAGGTGTCGGCGCGGAGGCGCGTTTGGGCGTGAACAGTAAAGGTAATGAGCAAGAGGGCGATGAGGGGCTTCATGGGATCAAATTAGCGTATTTTTGGGTATGACCGCGACTAAACAACGACTGAAGGCGTGGGCCGAGGCCTTCATCCAGGAGCGCGTGGCGGCCGCGCGCGCGGCCATGGACGAGGCGCAGGCGGCGGCCAACAGCGAGGAGAAGAGTTCCGCCGGCGACAAATACGAAACCGGGCGCGCGATGGGGCACCTGCAAAAGGAGCTGCACGCGCGTCAGCTGACGGAAGCGCTGGGGGACCTGGCGACGCTGCACGCGGTGCCCACGCAGGCGATGACCGCGTGCACCCTGGGCGCCCTGGTCGAGACGGCGCAGGCTCGCCTTTTTATCAGCATCGGTCTGGGGAAACAGGTGGTCGACGGCGAACCGGTGATATTCCTGTCGCCGATGGCGCCGCTGGCGAAACAATTGATGGGCAAGCGTCCCGGAGAAGGGCCGGTCGTCGGCGTCTCCTGACTCCGTTTTTCGACAAATAATACTCCCGAATCAGTAACCCGGCAGGGGGCGTGCGTAGTACCTTTTCACCGCGCCCGCCTAATCCTCGTTACTATGTCTTTTGTCACCATTGTCGTACCGTGCTACAATGAAGCGGGGCGTCTGCGTTCGTCGGAATACCGGCGCTTTTTGGAGGCCAACCCGGCCCGGTTGCTGTTCGTCAACGACGGGAGCACCGACCGCACGCTGGCGGTCCTCGAAGAGCTGCGTTTGCAATTTCCGGACAAGGTGGCGATCCTGGACCTTCCGCGGAACCAGGGGAAGGCCGGCGCCGTACGGCAGGGGATACTCAGGGCCGCGTCCGAAGAGGGCGTCGGCTTTGTCGGCTTCATGGACGCGGACCTGTCCACGCCGCTCGAAGAGACGCGCTATTTCCTGCGCGTCTTCCGCCAGCCCGAGATCGAATTCGTCTTTGGCTCGCGCATCGCCCGGATCGGCGCGCGTATACAGCGCTTCCACTACCGTCACTATTTTGGCCGCGTCGTGGCCAGCGCCATCAGTATGTATCTTCGGTTACCCGTCTACGATAGCCAGTGCGGCGCCAAGTTCTTCCGGCCCGGCCTGGCGATGGTCGTTTTCAAGGACCCCTTCGTCTCGAAGTGGCTCTTCGACGTGGAAATCTTCAAACGCATCGCCTATACCGGCCGCATGGTCGAGGCCTGCAGCCTGGAGCTGCCGCTCCACACCTGGATCGAAAAGGGCCAGTCCAAGCTGGGCTGGCGCGACCTCATGAAGATTCCGCTGGAGTTCTGGAAGATTATGCGTGGGTACCGGCATCACCGCGTGCCGGCCCCTGCCGGGGTAGCGGTTGCAGCGGCGCCGGAGGTCACGCCCGGGGCGAACGATAATTCAACCCCACCGTTGTCCCACAACTAACGTCGACGGTCACGCCCGTGATGCTCCGGGCGAGGTCCGACGCCAGGAAGACCGCCGTGTTGGCGATGTCCTCCATCGGCGGGAGCCGCTTTAGCATCGTATCATCCTCCATCTGACGCAACCCGCCCTCCATGATGGCCGGCTCGGCGCGCAGGGCGTCCGCGAAGACGCGTGAATCGGGCGACCCGCCCGACCGTATATTGACCACGCGTATGCCATACGGTCCCAGCTCGGCGGCCAGGTTCGCGGAGAGACGCTCGACGGCCGAGCAGCCCAGCGCAAAACCTGCCGTGTGCGGATAGCCGATGCCGCCGGGTGTGGCGGTGAGGCTGAGGATGACGCCTCCGCGTCGGAGCATCATGATCCTGGCCGCGGCCTTTGCGGTGATAAAGCGTGTCTGGAGCATGCGTGTCATCGGCTCGACGACCTCCGCCGTCGTAAGGTCCACGAGGGGGACGTTTTGCTTCAGGGGCGTATTGGTGGCGTTGAAAGAAACATCGACGCGGCCGATGCTTTGCAGGTGGGCTTCGACCTGCGCCTCGTCGAAGGGGTCGACGACGGCGGCTTCGCCACCGGTGGCTTCCACGATGTCTTTCAACCTTTCTTCGTATTGACCGGTCAGGAACAACCGCGCGCCGGCGCTGGCCATGGCGCGGGCTACGGCACCGCCGAGCGAGCCGCTGGCGTTGTAAATGACGACATTCTTGCCTTCGAGCATCGCGGAATATACAGTTATTCCGGTTAATTAAATACCGTTCCCCTACTCTTTTTTCAACCGGGGAATGTCTCTAGGTTACACATACCATTCGTTAACCTAAAAAAATAGCTATGGCACAGAAAATCAAGGGAGAGCTGCGGGTCTCCAAGGACAAGCACAGCGTTGAGCTGCTCGTTCCGCACGGCACGCCGCACGCGGAACTGGCTAAGTTGACGCTCGGCGAGCTCCTGAAAGGATTCCGGCCGTCGGGTTGCCAAACCTGTCTTTCGGGCCAGGACTTCAACATCCGTGAAAAATTTGAAGAAGTGATGGCGGTGAACATCGCGGAAGGCGCTGTCGCCGTCGAAAGGGTCTAATTACGGGCACGGCCCGTACCGGGCGGCCGGGCGGGCCTTATTTACCTTTTGACATGAACGATAACGCGCTGGGCGTGGGCATGCTGTATAACGCGGCCCTGCCCGAATACCTTGAACGACACATCGACAACGTCGACTATATCGAGATCATCCCCGACATGTTCTGGTCGGACGAAGGACGCGGCGCCAGCCCGCGTTTTGTCGAGCTGCCTCAGTGGAAACGCCAGCTGGACTGGATCGCGGCGCGGACGCCGCTGACCGCGCACAACATCGGGATGTCGCTGGGTACGGTCGACTACCTCGACAGGGAGTATGTCGAATTTATGCGGGGGATGAACGAGGCCTACCGTTTTCGCTGGCACAGCGACCACCTTTCTTTCCTGAAGCTGCCGACAAAAGGGCCTCACGACCACAACGCGGGGATCGCGGTGCCGGTTCCTTACGATGACGAGTATCTCGAGATGATCGGGGCGAAGGTTGACTTTATCACCGGGGAAATCGCGCTGCCCTTCCTGCTCGAGAACAACGTCTATTTTGTCGAATACCCGGACCAGGATTATACCGAGACCGCGTTTGTCAATAAGATGACGGGGGCGCATGACTGTCATATCCTGCTGGACATCCACAACCTCTACGCCAACTCTATTAATTGCGGCGTGAAGACGCGGGCCTATATCGACGAGCTGGACATGACAAAGGTCCTCGAAATGCACATCGCCGGCGGGAACGAGATGAACGGGATGTACTACGACTCACACTCGGGACCCTGTCCGGACGCCGTTTGGGAGCTCCTGGACTATGCGGTGGCGCGGGCGCCGAACCTGCGCGGTATCACGTTCGAGTTCCACGAATCCTATTTTCCGTTGCTGCGCTTTGACGGGTTGAACCGGCAGATGGAGCTGGCGCGGGGTATCTGGAATAAATACCGGTATGAGCGCGCATGATTTTCAACTGGCGATGGGGAATTTGATCGCATCGCCCGCCCTTTGCCGGTCGTTACTGTCTGACGGGGCCCCGGTTCTGTCGGCGTTTGACCTGTCGCCGCGGGAGCTGTCGCGGTTACTCGCGGTGGTGCACCAGCAAAAGGGCATGTCCGCATGTTGTACGCTCTACAGGATGAACCGGATCACGCCCCTGTACGGGCAGCTCTCCAACAGCTGCATGCTGCTCGGCGACCGGCTGGCGCCGCTCGTGGAGGCGTTCTGGAGCGAGATGCGGGATACGACGATGCAGTTCAAGCACGAGGTGCTGGCATTCGGGCAGTTCCTGCTGCGCCAGCCGCCCGACATCCCTTATTTACGCGACGTGCTGACGCTCGAGCTGGCGATGAACGAGCTGAGCTACGCGGCTGGAGAGCGATACCTGCGATTCGACCATGATATATTTTCCTTGCTGGCCGCCCTGCGCTCGGGGACGCTCGAATCCGCCGACATCGCGCCGTCGTCCACGCGCTACCGGTTATACATACGCGAGCACGAAATAACCATGGAGGAGGCGTATATTTAGCCCCTTATGACGATCGCGGTTACCGGCGCCACCGGTTTTATCGGGAGGGTTTTGATGCCGATGCTGGCGGGGCACGAGGTGCGGGCGCTGGTGCGCGCCGAGGGCGGCGACCTGCTCGATCCCGTCTCGCTCGACCGGCTGGTCGCGGGCGCGGATGTCGTCATCCATCTTGCCGCGTCCGTAGATATCGGCGATGTCGCGGATCCTTTGACTTTTGCGATAAACGTGGACGGCACCCGGCATCTGCTGGAAGCGGCCCGCCGTGCCGGCGCGCGGCGTTTTATCTATATCAGCTCGGTGGCGGCGTTCGAACAGGCGCCGTACGACAAGCCGCTCGATGCGGGCCGGCCATTGTGCACCGACCGGCGGCGGCCATATGAT
Source organism: Dinghuibacter sp. (assembly GCF_035492835.1). NCBI lineage: Bacteria > Pseudomonadati > Bacteroidota > Chitinophagia > Chitinophagales > Chitinophagaceae > Dinghuibacter > Dinghuibacter sp. The sequence continues at coordinate 5,116 of NZ_DATJIY010000096.1, read as the reverse complement.
TTTACCAAGGCATCCGCCCAGGCGCTGGTCATGGGCTGCACCGATATGGAGGTCATTACGCTGGCCCCCACGGCGGTGCTGGGGCCATTCGATTACCGCCCTTCCCTGCTGGGCAAGGCCCTCATCGGCCTGCGGCGCGGCCGCGTGCCCGCGCTTTTTCCCGGCGGAGTAGACTTCGTGGACGTTCGGGACGTGGCGGCGGCGATAGCGGCAGCGGTGACGCGCGGCGTCCCGGGCCAGGTATACCTGCTGGCGGGCGCCTGGGCGCCGTTATCCGCCTTGAACACGGGGCGCCCGATACCGGTGGTCCCCCTTTGGCTCGTCTGGCTCGGCCTGCCCTTTGTAAAACTTTGGGCCCGGTTGACCGGAGACGCCCCGTACTACACCCGGCAGGCCGTGTACAACGTTATCTACAGCAACCGTTGCGTCGACTATTCCGCCGCCGCGCGCGACCTCGGTTTTCAACCGCGGCCTTTGACTGAAACCTTAAACGACACGATAGCATGGTTCCAACAACAGGGTATGTTGTCTTTATCGCCTGCTGGGTAGCTGTGGGCGTCGGAGCGGGCCTGTATTTACTGCGCCGCGAGGCGCCGTACGGGCGTTTTACCAGCAAAAACTGGGGTCCGACCGTTTCTAATAAGTGGGGATGGTTTTTTATGGAGGCGACGGTGCTTGTCGCGTTCGCGGCGCAACTGTTGCAAGCGCGGCCTTGGCAGCCCGGCGGTTACGCGCTGGGCGGCCCCGCGCGGTTCATGGTGGCGTTGTTTTTCCTGCACTATATCCACCGCGCCTTCGTTTATCCCTTTGTGATCCGTACGTCCGGGAAGCGCATGCCACTCGTTATCATGCTATCGGCAATGGTGTTCAATACCGTGAACGGCTCGCTGCTGGGGATGTGGTTCGGGCGGTGGGCGCACTACCCGGCGTCGTGGTTTTACTCGGTACCGTTTGTCGTTGGATTGGCGATGTTTGCGTGCGGGCTCTTTTTGAACTGGTGGTCGGATTATACGCTGATCGGCTTGCGCAAACGGGGCGAGACAGGATATGTAGTGCCCTCGGTGGGATTGTTCAGGCTCGTGGCCTCCCCCAACCTCTCCGGCGAAATCCTCGAATGGGCGGGCTACGCTCTCCTCACGTGGAGCCTCCCGGCGCTCGCGTTCCTGATCTGGACGTGCGCGAACCTGGTGCCGAGGGCGGCGTCGAATTGGCGGTGGTACAAGAAGGAATTCCCGGAATACCCGATCTCCAGAAAAAGATTAATCCCGTTTGTATGGTGACCCTCTATCTTATGCTGGCCCTGTGCCTCCAGACGACGCCCGGCGACAGCATCCTCCACGTATGGCAAACCCGCGAAAAAGACGGCCGCATCCAAATGTACCGCGATGGCGACACCTATGCCGCGCGGATGCTCTATGGCGTGCAGCTCTTCGAGGCTGACGGCAAAACGTATAAGAAGGATATCCACAACCCCGACCCGGCGCTGCGGTCCCGCGATCTAAAAGACTATGTGCTGATCACCGGCCTCGTCTACCAGGACGGCAAATGGACCAAGGGCAAGATATACAACTTCAACGACGGCAACAGCTACGACGTGACCATCGAGCTCGATGGGAAGGTCATGAGCATGCGGGTCTACAAGGGGGTTTGGATGTTTGGCAAGACGCTCAAGTGGGACTTATTCGTTCCGTAGGCTGTCGACCGGGTTGGCGCGGGCGGCCCGGACGGTTTGAAGGCTCAGGGTCGCCAGCGCGATCAGGATCATGCCGGCGCCGCTGATGGCAAAGACCCACCAGCTGAGCTCCGTCCGCACGGCATAGTTCTGGAGCCAGCGGTGCAGGGCCCACCAGGACAGGGGGGCGGCCACGGCAAAGGCGATGGCGACCAGCCTGACGAACTCGGTCGACAGGAGCCTGACGATGCTCGTGACCGAAGCGCCGAGGACCTTCCGGACGCCGATCTCTTTTACGCGCTGACGCGTGGTGTACATCACCAGGCCGAGCAGGCCGATACAGCTGATGAATATGGTTACGCCCATCGTCCAACCCAACAGCTTTTCGGTCTTTTGCTCCTTGATGTAAAAGTTGTTGATGACGTCGTCGAGGAAGACGGGCTCGAAATCTTCGTTGGGATAGGCCGTTTTGAAAAGCGTTTCTATCCGCGCGATGGTGGGCGTCCAGCTGTCCATGGCGGCGGTTCCGGGGAGCTTGACGAAAAACTGGTGGGCCCTCTCGTCGCCTTCCGTGAAAATGAGCGGCTTTACCAAAGACCCGGCATGATTCATCGGATGCACATATATGTCCTTCATGACGCCCACGATAGGGCGGCGCTCGTCCCCAAAGGACAGCAGCTGCCCTATGGCCTCCTGGGGCCGTTTGAAGCCCAGGACGTGCAGATAGGTCTCGTTGATCACCACCTCTTTGGACGCGTCGGCGTCCACCGGCGCACGGCCCGCCAGCAGGGCGATGTGGAAGCCCCCCAGGTAAGACGTATCCCCGCTTTTTATTTCGACGTCCGTTTCCACGCCATTGAAGGTAACGCTCGTGAGCATGGCCCTGCTCGACAGGGGCATATCGCTCGCCAGACCGGCCTTCGACACGCCGGGGAGCTGTTGTATTTGTTGCAAGAGGATTTTGCGGCGGCCGTACGCGGTATCGGTGTAGAATGACGTCCGGAAACCGAATACCGCCTCTTTTTGAAAACCGACATCCTGGTTCAGGAGGAAGTTGATTTGCTTGGAAACCGCAAAGGTCGCGATGACAAAAGCCTGCGCGATGACGAATTGGAAAACGGTGAGGCTCTGCCGGATTCGCGCTTTGCCCCGGTCGCCCGGGATCACCTGCCCCTTCAACACCTGGACCGGTTTCCAGGACGAGAGCACCATGGCGGGGTAAAAACCGGCCAGTAAGCTGACGGCGCAGACCAGGATCGCGCCGAAGGCCAGCACGTAGGGTTGGGCCGGTGAAAACCGCACCCCTTGCGGGATGAAGCCCGAGAATGTCCTCAGCAGGAAGGGCGTAACGGCCAGGGATAGCGCCGTCGCCAGCGTCGTCAGGACGAACGTTTCGCAAAGGAATTGCCGCACCAGGTCGCCCCGCGAGCTGCCCATGGTTTTCCGGACGCCGATCTCCCTGGCCCGTCGCGTGGCCTGCGCGGTCGTCAGGTTGATAAAATTGATGCACCCCAGGAGCAGCAGGAAAACGGCGATGAGCACCAGGTTGAAGAGCGCGGACTTGTCGGCGGAGGGGTTCTCGATGGTGCCGAGCTGACTGTTGAAGTGTATATCGCTTAGCGGCTGTAATTCCAATTCATGGCCTTTGTGGACCTGGTATTTGGCATTGAGCCTGGCCAGCCCGGCCTCGAACACCGATGGCCGGACGCCCTTGCCCAGGCGGACGAAAAGCTGCTGGTCGCTCATGAGGTTACCCCATTCGTCCCAGCTGTTTTGCTCCCGGAGGTATTTATTGTCCAGCATGGTTGCCAGGGACACGAATTCCCTGAAGCTGAAATCGGTATTCCCCCGCTCGTCGAGGTCGGCGACGACACCGGATACCGTGGCCACGACGCTGTCGTTGTAGGTGATCCTTTGTCCGATGATGTCGTGATAGCTTTCGCGCGGGAAATACAGGCGTGCCCGGGAGGCGTCCAATACCACCCTACCCGGCTCCGTGAGGTCCGCCGAACCCGCCAGCGTCTTATAAGACAGCAGGTTCAGGTAGTGGTTGTCCGCAAAGATGACGTTGGGTTGCGATTTGAAAGTGACATTGCCCGCCGCGGTCCTTGGCTCCCTGTAATAGCGGAAGGAAGACACGTCTTCCGCGCCACTGAGGTTGGCGCGTATCGCGTCGCCTAACGGCGCCGGCGTGGCCCGGTAATGAATGACCCTGTTATCGAAAGTTCCCTTGCCGACCACCCGGTAGATACGGTCGCCACCCTGCTCGAAGCGGTCGAAGCTGTTGTCGTAGTGGGCGACAAAGTAGATCACGAGGGCTGAGCTGATGCCGATGGAAAGGCCCAGGATATTGATGATCGAGAAGGCCTTGTTGCGCAGGAGGTTCCTCCAGGCGATGGTCAGGTAGTTTTTGAACATGTCTCTTTCAGTTGTACGAAGGATGCCGTAAATAGTGTGCCAAAGCCTAAGATACTGGCTTTCATTGGTTTAAAATACGAGACTGTTCGTTTTTGATACGCCCGGCTGTCCGGTTCCATATCCCCGTCCGGTTTTACAGCGCCGCCCCGGCGCTGCACTCCCGCGGGGTCAAGACCATCAAACCCGAAGGGAAATGTGATGTGTACTGAGTTAGTGGTCAAGTAATTTTTGAATACGCTCCAACTCAATCACATCGATTTGGTCTTTGGGTCGGTTAACCGCCTTCTTATTTGCTATCAGCTGATTGATATGAAGGAATGGGACCTGAACGCCATCAATGTCGGCAATGGACGCCATTGCAAGACATTCCTCGAAGCTATATCCTTCAAGCCCCTTCATATGTACAAGTATGTCCAGGCGAAGGCCGTTCATGAGATGGAAGTCTGTCCAGCCCGGGACAAACTGCATTGTCTCCAGCATATAATAATCTCCCATACCGCATTCGCCAAATGCCTCTCTAAGCCGATGTCTGTTTTCGGGGGTGTCATCGATCCAAATATCCAAATCACCCGTATATCGTGAAAAGCCGTGGAGGTTCGTCGCATAGCCTCCGACCATAATATAGCTGACTTGGGCGTTTTGTAAGGCGGCCCAGAACTTCAATATCTCCTCATCGAAAATATCCATCAGGACTACTTGATGACGAAGGTTTTATGTGTTATGACAGCCTTCTTCATGGTTTGTTGAATCTTGTAAAGTCTCGTCGCCATAAGAAATCTCTCTTTATAAGAGCGGTTAAGGCCTTCCTTCAACAAATCCAGTTCCGCCTTTTCGAAGTCGGGGAGTTGCCCGGAAGCGGATGGGCAATTTTCGGTATTTGCCGGCCTGAACATGGTACACAAATTAATGAATTTCCCCCAGTTAGCCTAATCCACGGGTTATCTCGTCCTTGGGTTCGCAGGCGTAGCCGAAGAGGCACCGCTCCTTTATGCTCGCCGCGACCTCCGCGGGGACGTATTCTTCCCA
>NZ_DATJIY010000095.1:0-40791 GCF_035492835.1 Dinghuibacter sp. | reverse complement strand
TCCCACCCCACTCCCCGGGGCCTACACGTTTCGGGAGGTACAGGGGGCGGCGGCCGAAGCGCGCGCAAGGCGAAGCGGCAGGGGGAGGGACGCGGCGGCAGGGGGCGCCTTTAACCCGCGAGCGGGAAGTCGAGGATGAAGGTGGAGCCTTTTCCGAGTGTCGAGTCTACGCGGATTTTACCGTTCATGGCGTCGACCATGGACTTGACGTAGGACATCCCGAGGCCGAAGCCCTTGACGTTGTGGAGGTTGCCGGTGTGGGCGCGATAGAATTTTTCGAAGATGCGGCCGACGGTTTCGCGGCTCATGCCGATTCCGTTGTCTTCGATGACGATGCGGATGAGCTTTCCGGTGTTGCGGGTGGAGACGCGGAGACGGAGGTTCTCCTTGGAGTATTTGACGGCGTTGTCGAGGATATTGCTGACCAGGTTTACGAAGTGGACCTCATCCACCGAAACCAGGTCCTTGGTCGCCTGGAAGTGGGTTTCCAGCACGCCGCTCTTTTGTTCCAGCTGGAGCCGAAGGTTGTCGATGGCACTGGACAGCAGCTCGTGGGTGTGGAAGGTCTTGCGGTTCAGCTGGACCTCCTGTTTATCCAGCTGGGCCGCCTGGAGGATGGTTTCAACCTGCTTGTTCATGCGCCGGTTTTCTTCCTTGATGATCCCGGAAAAATAGTCCAGCTTCTGGCGGTCCTGGATAACGCGCTCGTTCTTCAACGCATCCACGGCCAGGCCTATCGTGGCCAGGGGCGTTTTGAACTCGTGGGTCATGTTGTTGATGAAGTCCCCTTTGATCTCGGAAAGCTTCTTCTGCCTCAGGGCGGAATTGATGGTCAGGAAAAACGCGGCGATGATCGTCAGCGTGAAGAAGATCGCCCCGACGATCATCCAGCCGATGGACCGGAACACGACGGACTTGTAGTTCGGCAGCACCAGGACCATCACCTCGTCGGCGGAAAATGCGTCCCACATGCGTTCCGCGGGCGGGATCAGGGCATAGCGGAACTGCAGGTTGTTGACCGAATCCTTGACCAGGGCGGCGAAGTTGTCCGACGCCAGGTCGTGGTAGTTCGCCAGGAGATACCCGCCAACGTTGTTGAAGATGGAAAACTCGAAATGCGTGTTGCCCATTCCCCTGGCGGCGAAGGCCTTCTGGAGCTTTTCCTTGATGACGTAGTTGGTGTATCGTTTGGTGACCGAGAAGTGGCTATAGAAGTCGTTGCTGGGCACGCCGGGCATCAGCGGCACCCGCAGGGCGTCGGGGGCCTGGTGTTGATCGACCAGCTGCGACCCGACCTCGTCCAGGACGGCATATACGTTTTCCTTCAGGTGCTCCTGATTGACATAACTGGCGTTCTCGATCCACTTGTATTGCACGTAAATGATCCCCAGCAAAGAAATCGTGATCAGGACTATGATTACCGGCAGCGTTCGCTTCATACCCAAAAATACACTATCTTACTGGTAGCAAAGAGGAACGAATTATGGAAAACCCCGCCCCTGGTATCTTGCTGATAGCCGAGCCATTCCTGAAGGATCCTAATTTCACCCGGACGGTCATCCTGCTGACCGAGCACCAGGAGAGCGGCAGCCTGGGCTTTGTGCTCAACAAGCCCCTGGAATATTCCCTGGAGGACCTCGTCCCCGAGGCAGCGGGCTTGAAACTGCCTGTATACTCGGGTGGACCCGTACAAACCGACACCCTGCACTTCCTGCATCGCTATCCGGACCTCATACCCGGTAGCCGCCGGCTGGTGGACGGGCTGTCCTGGGGAGGCGACTTCGAAGCCACGCTTTCCCTCCTGCGGAGCGGGGAGCTGACCCCGGAAGGCATCCGTTTCTACATCGGCTACAGCGGGTGGAGCGGCGGGCAGCTGGACGCGGAGATGGAAGGCAAGACCTGGCTAACGGTGGGGGCCAGCCGGCAGGTCGTGTTCCACGAGCCCGCCTCCGGCATCTGGAAAGAGGCGCTCCGGCTGATGGGTAAGGAGTACGAGATAATGACAAATTTCCCCATTGATCCTCAATTGAATTGAAAAAGCGGGCTTCGCCGGCTTGGCTTCCTTATCGCAGCGACACGAACAAGCCGCCCTTGACGCCCCAGTAGTTCAGGTTGTCGATCCCGAACTCGTTATACGGGAGGTAATTGTATTCCGCCGCCAGGTTGAACCCGAACTTACGGTTCCGGGTGACCGGTATCAGGACGCCCGCCTCCCCGTTCACCGCCAGCTTTCCGTTATTCTGGTCGATGTTGGAAAACTCGCCCAGGTACTGCCGGTAGCTGATGGCATTGACCCCCACGCCCGCGCTGATATAGGGCTGTACCGCCGCCTGGCTGGACAGGAATTTATAGGTGGCCCTGGCGGTGATCGGGATATTCTGGATCGAATTCGAAACGACCGCCGTGATGTTGGTGCTTTTGTCCCCGTATGGATAGGTCGCCATCGGGTATTTTTGATAGAAATCCTGATATTCAATGTTCAACCCGACCTGGAAATGTTGCCCGACCGGGAACATCAGCGAAGCGTCCCAGCCGTTGTAGGAGGTGGAGTTGACATTGTCCTTGAGTCCGTTCAAGGGGAAACCGATCCCATACCGCAGCTGGAAGACCGGCGTATTACCGGGGTTGTAATAGGGCAGGTCCTGTGCGCCGGCCTTTTGGACGACCGCAAGGGCTATCACCGTATATAGAAGAATCTTTTGCATGACAGTTACATTTTCAAGTAAGGAGATTGGGCGAACAGCGTATCGACTTCGGCCGGCACGTTTGCCGTGTTGAAAATGTCTTCCCCTTTGATCAGCGCGCTCCAGACATCCTTCAACTGTTTGTTCGAGCCCGCATTCTTAAGGTCGAACATGTCGAAGGCCAGGGCGTCCTCGTTGATGGAATAGGCCGAAAAATAGCCCGGGAAGCCGTAACCATAACCATATCCCCAATAGTACGGGTCCCAATAGTCCCCATAATCCGAGAAGTAGGTTACACCGACGTAGTTGGTGCTGATGTGCGTCAGGTTCACCGCCAGGTCGGGTGAAGACTCCTTGGAGACCTGGGCATATCCCGCCGCCGTCATGGCGCTGTCAAAAGCCCTTATAAAGGCGGTCTCGCCGGGCCCGAGCTCCATCCCTACGTTCTGGCCGTTGATCAGCAGGGCCACCGAGTCGGCTACGCTAAAGGTCTTGTAGGTCGTGAAATTGGCAGTGGTATCGTACTGCGTGATATAGATCCTGGTCTCGGCGTTGCTCAAATGATTCAACGGCTCCTTCCGGCAGCCCTGCCAGGCCAAGGCTGCACCACAGAGGACCGCCAGTCCCCAATACTTCTTCATAGTGTTATTTTTTAATCTCACCCTTTAGACGGCCGGGCCGGCGGCCGGTATATGCCATGGGCGTTAAAAAAAACACAAAAGGCGGGCCTGTGCGGCCCGCCCTTCACATATTACGTTGAGCGCTATTCTTCTATTACATCGGCGCCTTCCGCCAGCACCGTCGTCCGGTTGTCAAGCACTTCCACGAACCCGCCATGGATAGTCACCACGGCCAGGGTGTTGTATTGCTTGTCCTTCAAAACCCTGACACGGCCTTCCTTCAAGGCGCTGACCAGCGGCGCGGCCCTGTCGAGGACCTCGAACAGGCCGGTTACACCGGGCAACTGAACCCCATAAACGTCACCGGTGAATATCTTTTTTTCCGGTGTTAATATTTCCAAGTGCATAGTGTGTCGTTTTATCCTTGCGCGGCAGCCATCAGCTTCTTACCCTTCTCGACGGCGTCGTCGATCGTGCCGACCAGGTTGAAGGCGGCTTCGGGATATTCGTCCACGGCGCCATCCATGATCATGTTGAACCCGCGGATGGTTTCCTCGATCGGGACGAGCACGCCCTTCAGACCGGTGAACTGCTCGGCCACGAAGAAGGGCTGGCTCAGGAAGCGCTGTACCTTACGGGCGCGGGACACCGTCAGCTTGTCTTCTTCGGACAACTCGTCCAGACCCAGGATGGCGATGATGTCCTGGAGCTCTTTATAACGCTGAAGGATCAGCTTCACGCGGTTGGCGCAGTCGTAGTGGGCGTCCCCTACGATGGCGGGCGACAGGATCCGGGAAGTCGATTCCAGGGGGTTCACCGCCGGGTAGATACCGAGGTCGGCGATCTTACGGTCGAGTACGGTCGTAGCGTCCAGGTGCGCGAAGGTCGTGGCCGGCGCGGGGTCGGTCAAGTCATCCGCGGGTACGTATACCGCCTGTACGGAGGTGATGGAGCCGTTCTTGGTAGAGGTGATCCGTTCCTGCATCAGACCCATTTCGGTCGCCAGCGTCGGCTGGTAACCTACGGCGGAGGGCATACGGCCCAGCAGGGCGGACACCTCGGAACCCGCCTGGGTGAAGCGGAAGATGTTGTCGACGAAGAACAGGATGTCCCGGCCTTGTCCCTTGCCGTCCCCGTCGCGGAAGTATTCGGCGAGCGTCAGACCGGAAAGGGCCACGCGGGCGCGGGCTCCGGGGGGCTCGTTCATCTGGCCGAACACGAAGGTCGCCTTGGACTCTTTCAGCTCGTCCATATTAACCTTGCTCAGGTCCCAGCCGCCTTCTTCCATGCTGTGCTTGAAGCCGTCGCCGTATTTCATGATACCCGCCTCGATCATTTCCCGCAGGAGGTCGTTCCCTTCGCGGGTACGCTCCCCTACGCCGGCGAATACGCTCAGACCGGAGTATGCCTTGGCGATGTTGTTGATCAATTCCTGGATAAGTACCGTCTTACCTACGCCGGCGCCGCCGAACAGACCGATCTTACCGCCCTTGGCATAGGGTTCGATCAGGTCGATCACCTTGATACCCGTGAACAACACTTCGGTAGCGGTGCTCAGGTTTTCGAAGGCGGGGGGCTGGGCGTGGATCGGCCGGCCGTTGGTCTTGTCGACCGCGGGCATGCCGTCGATCGGGTCGCCCGTAACGTTGAATAAACGCCCTTTGATGTTGTCCCCGACGGGCATAGCGATGGCCTTGCCGGTATCGACGACCTCCATCCCGCGGACCAGGCCTTCCGTCCCGTCCATGGCGATACAACGAACGCTATCCTCGCCCAGGTGCTGTTCCACTTCCAGGACCAGCGTAGAGCCGTTCTCGCGTTTCAATTCAAGGGCGTTGTAGATTTCCGGGAGGTTGCTTTCCTTATCGAACCGAACATCAATGACCGCACCGATGATCTGCTTGATTTTACCGACATTGGGCATATATCAACTAATATTTTAAGGTCTCAAAATTTTGCGCAAAGATAAGGGTTCAACACCTAAAATGGAAAGGTAGTGAACAAAATACGGATCTTTTCCTTTTTTGACCTTCTATTTGTTGATATTCAACACGTTATATGGAACCCATCCAGCTAAATTGCCCGGAGGGCCAGCCGCAAACCCCAGCGGATGGCCGTTAGGAGTCCAGCCCTTTTTAGGGAGTCAGGGATCCCTTTGGACGGTTCGATGGAGGGCTCGTGTTTTTTTATAAAAAAATGATCGATCAGCGCTTTTCCGGCGCCCAGGACCGTATTGGTCACGCTGCCCTTTAGCAGGGGCGGCAGAATATTCTTGACCCCGGTGTATAGCAATTGCCCCGGCAGCTCCTGGAGACGCTCCTTGAGCACGGCCTCGTCTGCCAGGACGCGCTGCTTGACCACCTTGCGGGTGGCCTTCAGCTCCTCCAGGTTCCCGATGTAGGGGGAGTGGGGCCGGTTATTGGGAAATCGTACCGTTACCGTTGGGTTGTCCATCTTCTTCATCATTATTTTGGTCAAAAACCGTTTTGATCACCAGGTTGATCAGGAACGGGAAAATATACCGCTTGCGGATCGCCAGCAGCACCGCGAAAACCAGCACATAAAAACCGGCGATGATGCCAAATCCGTAAAACTGGCTGCCGGTCACCTCCGAGAAGTAGTACCCCGCCATGATGCTCAGGAACATGATGATAAAGAAAAAAAGAACGGCGAGCAGCATTCCCGTGACAAAATGCGCCGCCAGTTTGGCACCTTTCTCCGCCGCGTCGATCCGTATCAACAACAGGCGGTCCTTTATATACCGCTCGATCAGCTCTTCCGTTTCCGCAAAAAAGCGCTCCTTCCTTTCTTCCATTTTTTCCTGATTTTAAGCCTGTTTCGTAAACTCTTTCACCCGTTCTTCCAGGTCCTCGGCCATCTTCTTCCCTTTGCCGATCGCCTCCTTGAAGTCGTCCTCCAGGTCGGAAGCCGTAGCCTTCAGCCTCTCCAGTATCTCCTGCCCCTTGTCGCTCGTCAGCAGAATCCCTAAAGCCGCTCCCGCCGCCGCCCCCACGACAAAGCCCAGTAATAATTTGGTGTTGTTAGACATACAATTTGGTTTTGAATACCTTAAAGCTAGTTAATCCCGTTCAAAAACGTTGCCGGGATTACTTTCCCCACTTCGTTCGGGCCCTCCGCCAGGCAGGCCGCGCGCGCTTAGGGGCAGTGGCACGGGTGGTGGAATGGCGGCCATTTCTTAGCCTTGTTTGCTTATATTGCCCCCAAAAAAGGGCGACTAACATGCAAGTGATCGAGGTTCTGGGGAAGGACACTGCCAGGGCTTTTTTGGAGGTGAACGAGCAGTTGAACGGGAATAACCCAAATTATATAAGACCCTTGGACAAGGACATCGAGGACGTTTTCGATCCGGCCAAAAATAAAGCTTACCGGCACGGGGAATGTACGCGCTGGTTGCTGAAGGACGATTCGGGAAGATATATAGGGAGGATTGCGGCTTTCGTGAATAAAAAATACCGGAATAAAGGAGACCAGCAGCCGACCGGCGGGATGGGTTTCTTCGACAGCATCGACGACCAGGCGGCAGCCAACCTGCTCTTTGACACCGCAAGGGATTGGCTGAAGGCCAAGGGCATGGAGGCCATGGACGGCCCCATCAACTTCGGGGAGCGGGATCGGTGGTGGGGTCTGATCGTACAGGGTTTCGACGCGCCGCTGTACGGCATGAACTTCAACCCTCCCCATTACCGGACGCTCATGGAGCGGTATGGGTTCGAACCCTTTTTCGATCAGATTTGTTTCTCGATGAAGGTCCGGGAGCGTCTCCAGGACAAATTCTATAAAAGGCACGCGGAGCTGTCCAAGGAACCGGGTATTTCGGCCCGGCACATCGACAAGTCCCAGCTGGATAAATACGCGCAGGATTTCGTTTCCGTTTATAACAGGGCGTGGGCAAGCCACGGCGGCGGCAAAGACCTGCGACCCGAACTCGCCCGGTCCATGTTCCGAAAGATGAAGCCGGTCATGGATGAACGCCTGATATGGTTCGTATACCACCATGAAGAACCGATCGCCTGCTGGGTCAACCTCCCCGAACTCAACCAGATTTTCCGGCACTTCCATGGCCGGTTTGGATGGCTGGAAAAACTTCGTTTCGTCTGGCTTCGCTGGCGCGGCGCCTGTACCAAGTTCACCGGACTCGTTTTTGGGGTCGTCCCCGAATGGCAGCACAGGGGGGTCGACGCCTATATGATCATGGAAGGCGCCAAGATCGTCCAGTCGCCACACATCCCTTATACTGACTATGAAATGCAGTGGATAGGCGACTTCAACCCCAAGATGATCAATGTGGCCGAGAGCCTCGGCACTTACCGGAGCCGGACCCTGACCACGTACCGGTTTATGTTCGACCGGTCCATGCCCGTACGGCGGCATCCGACCCTCGACTGATGCCCTCTGGCGATTATTACGTAAATTTGTAGATACGGCGCTTTCCTGGCGCCGGCGCAACAAATGGATCAATTCATCGTTTCCGCCAGAAAATACAGACCGCAGACATTCGACACCGTCATCGGCCAGTCGCACATCACGACGACCCTGAAGAACGCCATCCGCACCAGACAGCTGGCTCACGCCTTCCTGTTCTGCGGGCCGCGGGGCGTCGGCAAGACCACCTGCGCGCGCATCCTGGCCAAGACGATCAATTGCGAAAACCTCCAGCCGGACGGCGAGGCCTGCGACCATTGCACTTCCTGCCGGACCTTTAACGAAGGGACTTCCCTCAATATACACGAGCTCGACGCCGCTTCCAACAATTCGGTGGATGACATCCGGTCCCTGGTGGAGCAGGTCCGTTTTGCCCCGCAGGCCGGCAAGTACAAGGTCTATATCGTGGATGAAGTCCACATGCTTAGCTCCTCGGCCTTCAACGCCTTTCTGAAGACGCTGGAGGAGCCGCCCTCTTACGCGATCTTTATCCTCGCCACTACGGAAAAGCACAAGATCCTGCCGACCATCCTCTCCCGGTGTCAGACTTTTGATTTCAAACGGATTACACTAAGGGATACGGTCGACCACCTGGACGACATCTGTCACAAGGAGGGCATCACCGCCGAAAAAGCGGCCCTGCAGGTCATCGCCCAGAAGAGCGAAGGCTGTATGCGCGATGCCCTGAGCATCATGGACAAGATCGTCAGCTTTACGGGTGGAAAGGTGAGCTATGGCAACACCCTGGAACACCTCAACGTCCTGGACGACGACTATTACTTCCGGTTGCTCGACTTTATGATGGCCCAGGACCTTTCCGGCTCCCTGCTCCTGTACGACGACATCAACCGGAAGGGATTCGAAGGCGACCTCGTCCTGGGCGGGATGTCCGAATTCCTCCGCAACCTCCTGGTCTGCCGGGACGAAAAGGTACTGGGACTCCTGGACGTCGTCGAGAGTTTCCGCGACAAATACAAAACCGCTTCCGCCAAGGTCGACTCCGGCTTTTGCGTCAGCGCGCTGAATATCCTCGGCGAAGCCGAACTGAGCTACAAGGCCGCCCGCAACAAGCGGCTGCACGTCGAGCTGGCCCTTATCAAGCTGGTCTACCTTGCCCAGGCCCTCGAGCTCGTCCAGGGGGCCGATGGCCTCGCAAAAAAAAAACTGAGTGAGGCCCCGCTGGGCTTCCGTACCCAACCAATCGTAGCGGCCCGGCCGGCGGCAAAGGCCGCTGCGGCGACCGCGATCGGCGCGTCGCTTGGTGCCGCCCCGACGGGCACCGGCGCGAAGCTCGTGGTGGAGACACCCACCCCCGCGTCCGTCCCGGCACCCGCGCCGGCGCCCCAACCTTCCCCGAAGGCTCCGACGGAGCCCACCGGCGGCGGCAAGCTGAACTCGCTGCAAAAGCTGCGTCAGCAAATCGCCTCCCAGCAAAAGTCAGCGACCGAAGAACTCCCGCTGACGCAGGCTTCGCTACAGGAAGCCTGGCAGAAATACATTACCACCCTGCAGGAGCGGAAAAACCACTCGGCCGTCACCAACTTCCGGTTGGCCATCCTGCGGATACTGGACGAACAGTCCTTCGAGGTGGTTATGGGGCAGACCATCCAGCAAAAATTCATCGAGGCGGAAAGAGCCCTGCTGATCGAACACATACAAACGTTCTTTAATAACAGGAAACTGACCTACCAGGTCGTCGTGGAAGAAACCGAGGCGCCAGCCGAGCCCGTCGAACGTCCCCTCAACACCAAGGAGCTATTTCAACAAATGAGCACGCAATACCCGCTGGTCCGGGAGCTCAAAGACCGGTTGAAGCTGGACCTGGATTACTAAGGGTTACATGGGATCGGCTACCGCCCACGGCGGACCCGCGCGACGAACTCCCGGGGCGGAATTTATTGGGGGTAACCGATTTTGATTTAATTTCACGCCACAATTAAAATACCTAATGTTTTTATGGCAGAAGTGATACGCATGCCCCTGCTGAGCGATACCATGACCGAAGGCAAAATTGTTACTTGGAATAAAAAGGTAGGCGATAAGGTAAAGAGCGACGATGTGCTGGCTGACGTAGAAACCGACAAGGCGACCATGGAAGTGGTGGGTTATGCAGACGGTGTTTTACTCTATATAGGCGTACCCGAGGGACAGGTCGCCAAGGTCAATGACGTGATCGCCGTCGTCGGCAAGGCCGGCGAAGACTATAAGGCGCTGATCGCGGGGGGAAGTACCTCCGCAGGTGGCTCGCCTCAGGCGAACGCCGCACCCGCAGCGGCGCCCGCACAGGCCCCGGCGCCCCAAGCAAGCGCTGCACCCGCCGCCCCGGCGGTAACCCCGGAAAGCCTGGGAGCCACCGTCATCCGGATGCCGCTGCTGAGCGACACGATGACGGAAGGCAAGATCGTCACCTGGAACAAAAAGGTAGGGGACGCCGTCAAGAGCGACGACGTCCTGGCGGACGTGGAAACCGACAAGGCGACCATGGAAGTTGTCGGCTATGCAGCCGGCACCCTGCTTTATATAGGCGTCCCCGAAGGACAGGCCGCCAAGGTCAACGACATTATCGCCATCGTAGGCAAGGCCGGCACGGATGTGAACGCGCTGGTGGCGTCGCTGAATAGCGGCAGCCCGGCAGCACAAGCAACCGGCGCCCCGGCAGCGCAACCTGCGCAGCCCGGGGAGTCCACGGCGCCACAAACCGCCGCCGCGCCCACCGCGCAAAGCGACGCCGGCGGACGCCTCAAAGCCTCACCGTTGGCCCGGCGTATCGCCGCCGATAAGGGCATCAGCCTCTCCGACGTGTCTGGTTCCGGAGACGGCGGCCGGATCATCAAACGCGACATCGACACCTTCGTACCGGCCGCCAAGGCGCCGGCCCAGCAAGGGCCCGCGAAAGCCGCGGTACCGGCTTTCAGCGCCGCCCCGGGCACGGAGGGTTTTACGGACCTTCCGAACTCACAGATGCGTAAGGTGATCGCGCGGCGTTTGGCGGAGAGCAAATTCAGCGCCCCGCACTTCTACCTCAAGATCGAGGTCAATATGGACAACTCGATCAGCGCGCGCAAAGCCCTCAACGAGATAAGCCCCGTTAAGATCAGCTTCAACGACCTCATCATAAAGGCTGCCGCCATGGCCCTACGGCGCCACCCGGCCGTCAACGCCAGTTGGATGGGCGACTTTATCCGCCAGTATAACCACGTGCACATCGGTAGCGCCGTGGCCATAGAAGACGGCCTGATCGTACCCGTCATCCGTTTCGCCGACCAGAAGTCGCTTAGCCAGATCGCTTCCGAAGCAAAGGACCTCTACGAAAAGGCGAAGAACAAAAAGCTCCAGCCAAACGAATTCAGCGGAAATACCTTTACCATTTCCAACCTCGGGATGATGGACATCGAAGAGTTCACGGCGATCATCAATCCGCCCGACAGCTGTATCCTGGCCGTCGGTAAGATCGAAGAAAAAGTAGTAAGGACCCCCGAAGGCTTCGGCGTCATCAATGTCATGAAGCTCACGCTGAGCTGCGACCACCGGAGCGTGGACGGAGCCGTGGGTGCGGCATTCCTGCAAACGCTGAAGAAGTTCCTCGAGAACCCGGTGGCGATGCTCGCTTAAGTACTACACATGCTATATTAATACAAGGGGCCCCCGCGCCCCTTTTTTCATGCCCCTGGAAACCGATTTCCTTCGATCATCGTAGATAATAGGGTACCACCGTTACTTTCACACTCAAATAAACACTCTATTTTATGAAGCGTTTCTTCAGCCTGTTAATGGGCACGGGCCTCCTTTTGTCCGGCGCGAACACCTATGCCCAAATGTCCGGCGAGAAAACCGTCGAAGTCGGCGGCGCCGCGATGTATCCCACCAAAGACATCGTCGACAATGCCGTCAATTCAAAGGACCACACCACGCTGGTGGCCGCGGTCAAGGCAGCGGACCTCGTTTCGACGCTCAAGGGAGCAGGACCTTTCACCGTCTTTGCACCGACGAACGAAGCCTTTGCAAAACTTCCTGACGGCGCCGTGGACAACCTGCTCAAACCCGAGAACAAACCCGACCTGGTAAAGGTGCTCACCTACCACGTGGTCGCCGGTCGCATCGGCTCCAGGGAATTGATGAAGATGATCAGGAAAGGCGGCGGTAAGGCCACGCTGAAAACCGTACAAGGCGAAAACCTCTACGCCTCCGCCAATGGCAACATGATTACGATCTGGGATGAAAACGGCAACAAATCGATGGTCACCATCGCCGACGTATGGCAGTCGAATGGCGTTATCCACGTGGTGGATACGGTGCTGATGCCGAAGTAGGGCCGCGCAATGTAAACTTCTATATCCACTAGTCTTATCCGCCTTACGGGCGGCCCTGCGGGCCGCCTTTTTGCGTCGCGACGCATCCCTTTTTGAAGTAAATACGTTACATTACAGTATGTTCCGCAACACCGTGCGTTTGCTCCGGTTCCCGTTTTCCTTTTTCCTGTTGCCGGTTTTTTTATTTGCGCTGAGCCAGGTGCAGCGCATCGACCCCGGGAGGGCCGTGCTCATGTTCGTGATCTGGCACCTGCTGGTATATCCGGCGAGCAACGGGTACAACAGCTATATGGACAGGGATACGGGGCCGATCGGGGGGCTGAAGACGCCACCGCCGCCCCCTGCCGGGCTGTTCCGGGTAACGCTTACGATGGACGTGCTGGCGGTATTGCTCGGCTTTTGGGTAGGCCCGGTCTTTGCAGGATGCGTACTGGGGTATATCCTTGCCAGCCGGGCTTATAGTTACAGAGGCCTCCGGCTGAAACGCTATCCATGGATCGGGTATTTGACCGTGGTGGTGTTCCAGGGGGCGGTGGTGTTCTATGCCACGTACGCGGGCGCCTCGCGTACACCCGCTACCGACGTTCCCTGGCTGCCCATGTGCGCCAGCAGCCTGCTGATCGGCGGTTTTTACCCGCTCACGCAGGTCTACCAGCACGAAGCCGATGCGCGCGACGGCGTGCGCACGGTGAGCTCGGTTCTGGGGTATAACGGAACTTTTGTGTTCTGCGCGGGGGTATACCTACTCGGATTTGCGATCCTGGCACATTTTTTTGGTCATATACATCAGATAAAAAGATTCCTGAGCATCCAGGCGTTCTTTTTACCCGTACTTATCTATTTTATAGTCTGGTTCGACGGTGTACGGCGCGACCGCAGCAAAGCGGATCACGCCCATACCATGCGAATGAACTGGCTGGCATCGACAGCGGCCAACGCGGCCTTCGGCACACTTTTAATCTGGTCCACGCTTGAGTAAGATCATTTCCATAGGCACAGGGGTCCCGGCCCACGCACACACGCAGGAAGCCGTCCTCGGGTTCATGCAGCGCATCTACGCGAGCAGCCCGGAGGAGGCGCGTAAAATGAAGTACCTGTACCACCACTCCGGTATTGAAACCCGGCACTCGGTGGTCCCCGACTACAACCTCCCGGCCCGGGAATGGACCTTCTATTCTCCCACGGAAAACCTCGAGCCTTTCCCGACGACCGAGCAACGGATGCAGTGGTACAACCGCTGCGCGCCCGAGCTCGGCTTACGCGCCATCCATGCCTGTCTCGACGGTCTGGAGGAGCCGGCCGCCATCACTCACCTGATCACCGTCAGCTGTACCGGTCTCAGCGCGCCCGGGTTGGATCTCCAGCTCATGGAAGCCTTGCGGTTGCCGACCTCGGTTTTCCGGAGTTCGGTCAATTTCATGGGTTGCTACGCCGCCATACACGGGCTGAAGTGGGCGGACGCGATTTGCCGGTCAGAGCCCAACGCCCGGGTGCTGGTGGTCTGCGTGGAGCTGTGTACCCTCCATTTCCAGTCGGAAGCGACCATGGACAATATTTCATCCGCCATGTTGTTCGCCGACGGCGCCGCGGCGGTGCTCGTCACCGCCGATACGGATCCCCGGAAGGGCTTCCGGCTGGAGCAGTTCCACAGCGAAGTGTCGCTCCAGGGGAAAAAAGACATGGCGTGGGACATCGCACAGACAGGATTCCGAATGACCCTGAGCGGGTACATCCCGGACCTTCTCCAGGCTGACTTCGCTTCGCTGGTCGATCGCGCATTGACAAGGGCCGGTCTCCGGCGTGGAGACATCCGTCACTGGTGCATACATCCCGGCGGCCGGCGCATACTGGACGCGCTGGGGCAAAGCCTGGAATTGCCAACGGGCGCCCTGGCGCACAGCTACTCCGTCATGCGGGACTACGGCAATATGTCTTCTCCCACGTTGCTGTTCGTATTGAAACGCATCCGGGAGGCGCTCGCGGACGACGACGACTCCTACATCTTCGCCGGCGCTTTCGGCCCGGGGCTCACCATGGAAACCTTTATTGCTTCGGTGGTATGAGCTGGGCGGAGCGTCTCGACCAGCTGGAGCTCCTGGACGGCGATGACATCCCCCAGGCGGACCTGGAACGGAACCTGGTCGAGCTGGATATCATCAACCGCCGGCTGGGCGGTCATCGCATCACCCTGGCGGGGATGGAACGCCTGATATGGACCCCCAGGGTCAGGATCATCCTGCAACAAAGACCGCTACGGATATGCGAGATCGGTTGCGGGGGCGGCGACAACCTGTGGGTCATCGACCGGTGGGCGCGCCGCCGCAACATCCGGTTGGATATCGTGGGCGTGGATCTGAAAGAAACCTGTACGGCTTACGCCGAGCGTAAGCGGTGGCACAATCCCACCTTCTGGATGACCCGGGACTACCGGGAATTCGACCTGGATGTCGACATTATCTTTTCCTCGCTCTTTTGCCACCACTTCCCGGACGAGGAGCTGCCGCCGATGTTGCGGTGGATGAATGAGCACGCATCCGCCGGTTTTTTTATAAACGACCTCCATCGTCATCCCCTGGCGTATCACTCGATCAAATGGTTGACAAGGGCGTTCTCCCGTTCGTATCTTGTAAAGAACGACGCCCCGCTTTCGGTGCGGCGGGCCTTTGTGCACCGCGACTGGGACAGATACCTGACCGAGGCGGGTTTATCCCATGCCAGCGTTTACTGGAAATGGGCGTTTAGATGGTTGGTGGTGGCCCCAAAACCGGTCCATGTCCCTTGATCGCCCATACCAGGTAGCCCTGATCGGCGGCGGGCTGGCGGGACTCAGTCTTTCCATTTCGCTGGCACAAAAGGGGTATCGCGTGCTGGTGCTTGAAAAGGAGCAGTATCCTTTTCACCGCGTTTGCGGAGAATATATCAGTATGGAAAGCCATCCCTACCTGGAGCGTTTGGGTCTGCGCCTCGAAGGGCTGCCGCGTATCCGGAAGCTGCTGGTATCCGCCCCCGACGGTTACCGGTTAATACACCCGCTGGAACCAGGCGGCTTCGGCATCAGCCGCTTCACGTTGGACGCTTTACTGGCGGAGAGGGCCAGGGCGGCGGGCGTCGACCTGCTTACCGGCGTAAAGGTCACCGGGACGCATTTTAGGGGTGAGGTCTTTGAATTGCAAACCACCGTGGGGACGATGGAGGCCAGGGTGGCGATCGGCTGCTTCGGGAAGCGCAGCAACCTGGACGTCCAGATGCGGCGGCCTTTTGTCCAGCGCGGGAGCCGGAAACTGGACAATTTCCTGGCGGTGAAGTACCATATCCGGACGGACCTGCCCGTCGATCAGATCGCGCTCCACAATTTCCGGGATGGTTATTGCGGTGTATCCGCCGTGGAGAACGGACTGTATTGTCTGTGTTACCTGACCACCGCCGCCAACCTGGAAAAAGGCGGCGGATCGATCAAATCGTTGGAGGAGAATGTCCTGTATCAAAACCCCCACCTGAAAGAGCTGTTCACGCAAGCCGATTTCGTGTGGGAACGGCCCGAGACCATCGCGCAGGTCAGCTTCGCCCCGAAATCGGCGGTGGAGCAACACCTCCTGATGACGGGGGATGCGGCGGGTCTGATATCCCCGCTGTGTGGAAACGGCATGAGTATGGCATTCCGGTCCGGGCTCCTGGCGGAAGAAGCCCTCGTCCCCTTCCTGGAAAACCGGTATGAACGCCAGGAAATGGAAAATCGTTACCACCGGGCGTGGAGTGTGCAATTTTCTACCCGGTTGAGGACCGGAAGGCTTATCCAATCGATGTTCGGAAAACCATGGACAACCAAATTATTGTTGAAAGTCTTGGCCCCTTTTCCGATATTGACCAGGGAAATTATACGCAAAACGCATGGAAATGCGTTTTAACTGGAACTACTATACTTGGATAAATAATTTACGCGGTGAAAAAAATCGTGTCCGCCCTACTGGGTATTATGGCTATCGGCCCCGTCATGGGCCAAAACTACCAGGCCTTGCATGGCAGCCCCTACTCCGGGAGCCTGAGCAACGACTATAATCCGGCGGCCATGCTGAATTCCCCCTATTCCTGGGACCTGACGCTGTTCGGCGTCCAGGGCAAATTCCTCACCAACGGTTTCAACGTCACCAATGCGTCCCTCCTGTCGTCCACGGACACGCTGATGGTCAAAACCAAGAACGGGACCTTCGCCCGTTATATGCTCGCTTCGGTGGATATCCACCTGCTGAACGGACGCATATCCCTGGGACGCCGCTCGGCCTTTGGCTTCGGCCTGAATATGCGTAATTACCTACGCGTGTCGACGGGCCCCTATAGCTACTACGACAGCACCGCCAAAACCGGGGATTTCTTCAACGCCAATGTCCGTAACCAACCCCTGACCGGTAACGGTACGCAGGCCAGCTGGCTGGAGGGCTATTTGTCCTATGCCCACGTGTTGTACGAAGACGACGGCGCCCGCTTGCAGGTAGGCGGCACCCTCAATGTGCTGCGCTCGCTGTCCGGCGGCTATGCATTTGCGTCGGCCGGCACCTACATACCGGATGTCAATGGGGGTTTCCAGGTGACCAACGCCGCGGCACAGTATGGCTATTCGCAGAATTACAACGCCTGGAGCTCGGGCAAATCCGCCACGGACGAGTTCAAGCACGCCGTCAAAACCGGCCAGTTGGGCGCCTCGTTCAGCATAGGCGGGGAATACATCCAAAAGAGCGGCGAGGACTGGGGTAAGGAGGAAAAGTCGGGGACCGATGTCTATCTCTGGAAACTCGGCGTCGCCCTGTTGGACGTCGGCACCAACCGTTTCAACTACGGCGTGGGCAGCGCCGTCTTTTCAGGGGTAAAGGGCGTCGTGACCGATTCCCTGCTCAACGCCCGTTTCGGAAACATCAAGTCCGTCCCGCAGTTCTCGGATTCTGTCGCGGTGACTGCCAACAATTTCAACTATATCCGCGGGAAGTACAACATATCCACCCCGGCCCGGCTCGTCGTAAACCTCGACGAGCGGTTTCCCTATAACCTGGCCGTGAACGGCGAGCTCACCCTGAACTTCACCGGTCTGAAGAGCACGTACGCCAGCGTGCAGGAGCTCAACCTGCTCACCGTCACCCCGCGCTGGGAAACGTCGACCTGGGGCGCCTATCTCCCCATCGAAGTCACCAACCAGGGCCATTTCTGGGTTGGCGCCGCCATCAAGGCCGGTCCCCTGGTCGTAGGGTTGCACAACCTGGCCTGGCTCGTCTCCAAAAAAGCGATGCCTAACGGTGGTGGGTATCTCGCGATCATCATCCACCCCCGACCCCGCGAAAACGACGGGGTAAAGTGCCCCAAGTTTTAAACTTC
Source organism: Dinghuibacter sp. (assembly GCF_035492835.1). NCBI lineage: Bacteria > Pseudomonadati > Bacteroidota > Chitinophagia > Chitinophagales > Chitinophagaceae > Dinghuibacter > Dinghuibacter sp. Next base: position 23,373 of record NZ_DATJIY010000095.1, on the reverse strand, counting down.
GTATCTTTGTGGGATGAGCAAAAAAACGTTGGTCATCGGCGCTTCTGACGATCCGTCCCGCTACAGCCACCGCGCGGTAGAGCAGCTGGTGGGGCACGGACACCCCGTCGTCGCCCTTGGCAGGCACACGGGCGAAGTAGCCGGCGTGCCCATCGTGACTGGACGGCCGACGGACACCGATTTCGATACCGTGACGCTGTATGTGAACCCCACGATTCAAAAGGACTACTACAAATATATCCTCGACCTCAAGCCCAAACGTCTCCTTTTCAACCCCGGCGCGGAGAACCGGGAACTGGAGGAGATGGCCGCCGCCGCCGGCATCCAGCCGATGGAAGCCTGCACTTTGGTGCTGCTGGCGACTGGCCAATACTAGATTACCATTCCGTTAAACCGCGTAAGCGATGCCGTAGTGTACGGATTTTTCCGTAAATTGGGCAAACCCATTAATATATGAAGTGGCGCAGATTCAATGGAGAACCCATTCATCTGCCCATCAAAGAGGAAGTCGCGAACGCAATAATCCGAGAGACGAAGAAGGGCTATCATTTGAAGGTTTGCATCGGCACGGACTCACAAGTAAAGGGCATTGAGACGGAATTTGCAACCGTCATCGTTTTCCTCAGAGAAGGGCATGGTGGATTTATGTTCATCCACAACGAGAAAACCAGGCAAGTATTCACCATCCGGGAACGCATGCTGGTGGAAGTAGCCAAAAGCATCGAGATTGCTTACGAGCTATGTGATCTTTTCAACGAGTTTGATGTTGACATGGAGGTGCATGCAGACATCAACACCAATCCATCCTTTAAGAGCAACGAGGCGCTCCGGGAAGCCATGGGCTACATCCTGGGGATGGGTTTTGCTTTCAAGGCCAAGCCGGAAGCCTTCGCCAGCAGCAGCTGCGCCAACAAGATCGTGAACTAGGTCGCCCCTTGTGCGTCTGCCGCCAGTCGTAGCAGCGTCGCGCCTACAATGCCAGCCGTCTCCGTGCGGAGGCGGGTATCTCCCAGCGTCACGGGAATCCAGCCCCGGGATAGCGCCTCTGTCACTTCTTCCGTTGTAAAATCACCCTCCGGCCCGATCAGCAACCAGGCTTCGCCCTGGCCGCCGGGCAGGTTTTGCTTGCGCTCTTCGAGGCAGTGGGCGATAAACCCTTTTTGCTGTCGGAGCAGGTCCCGCAGCGGCGTCGCCTCCGTCAATTCCGGCAGCCATACCTGTTGCGACTGCAGCATCGCGGATACCAGGATGTGCCGAAGCCGCTCCGTTTTCAGGGAAACCCGTTCGGTCCGCTCGCAAACAACCGGTACGATGCGGGCGACGCCGATTTCGGTGGCTTTTTCCAGGAACCATTCGAAACGGCTGGTATTCTTTATGGGGGAAATACCTATATATACAACCGGTCCGGTTCGCTCCGTGTAGACGGCCGGTTCCAGGGAAACCACGGAATACCTCTTGTCGGCTTCCAGCAGGGTGGCCGTGGTCTTGCTGCCCCTGCCATCGGTGAGGAGCAAACGGTCGCCCTTACGCATCCGCAAAACCTGGACAACGTGCCTGGTGGTGGGATCGTCGAGCTCTAAGGTGGGTCCCATTGCGCCCGCTGCCGCGGGCACTCCGATGTCCGGCATATAAAAAAACGGGAGTGCCATCTTAAAAGGGCGGTTCGGCGTCGAAACCGTCGTCGAACTGGGGATCATTCATCCGGCTTCCCTTCTGGATGTAGAGCTTGGGACCGCCGCCGCCGTGGTCATCTCCCCCACCGGGACCGACAGGTTTCCAACCCCCTCCTCCGGAAGGCGGTAGACCGGGTCCGAAGTCGCTGGCTTCGTCCTCGACAAATTTCTGGATATGGAGAAGGGCCCGCAACTTGATCGTTTCCAGGGAACCGTTACGGTGCTTGGCGATCCGTACGTGGGTTTCACCCTTGTTGCTTTCGCCCATTTCATTGGCGGTAATATCATAGTACTCAGGGCGGTACAGGAACATGACCATGTCCGCGTCCTGTTCTATGGCCCCGGATTCGCGGAGGTCGCTCAGCTGGGGCATCTTGTTGCCGTCCTTACGCTTTTCCACTTCGCGGCTTAACTGGGACAGCGCGATCACCGGGATGTTGAGCTCCTTGGCGAGCCCCTTGAGGTCCCGGGAAATCCGGCTGATTTCCTGTTCGCGGTTCATATTCCGGTTTTCACCACCCCCGCTCATGAGCTGTAGGTAGTCGATGATGATCATCCCGATGTTGTGCTTGTTCTTCAGGCGCCGGCACTTGGCGCGAAGCTCGAATATGTTCAGGGCGGCCGAGTCGTCTATGAAGATGGGAGCATTGGCCAGGCGCTGGATACCCTTTTGGTAGAGCTGTTTCATTTCGTGCTCCTCCAGCTTTCCCCGGGCGATCTTTTCCAGCCAGATTTCGGACTCAGCGGCCAGGATACGCTGGACGATCTGCCCGGCGCTCATTTCCAGGCTAAAGAAGGCCACAGGGGTCGGCTTCGACGGGTTGAGGGCGGCCCACCGGATGAGGTTCAGGGCAAAAGCCGTCTTACCAACGGCGGGACGGGCGGCCAGGATGATAAGGTCGGTGTTCTGCCAGCCGTAGGTGACCTTGTCCAGGCTGGGAAAACCGCTGGGTATACCGGTGATATCCTCCTTACGGTTCCGCATATCTTCGATCCGCTGGATGGTCTTGACCAGGACGGTATCGATGGAATCGAAATTCTTCCGCAAATGGTTGTTGGTGATCTCGAATAGTTTGCTTTCGGCGTCATCCAGGAGGTCGAAAACGTCCGCGGAATCCTCATAGGCGTCCCCGATGATCTCCCCGCTCACCCGGATCAGCTCCCGCTGGATGAATTTCTGGAGGATGATACGGGCGTGGGCCTCGATGTTGGCGGCGGATACCACGGCATTGGTCAGCCTGGTGACGTAGTAGGGTCCCCCGACCATTTCCAGCTCTTCCCTGAAGCGGAGCTCCTCCACCACGGTCAGCAGGTCGATGGGCAATCCCTTTTGGGCCAGGCCCTGCATTCCCCGGAAGATCCGCTGGTGGGCGTCCACGTAAAAACACTCGGGTTTAAGGATCTCGATAACGACGTCAAAAGCCCCTTTCTCAAGCATTATAGCACCTAAAACAGCCTCCTCCAATTCTTTAGCCTGGGGAGGGACCTTTCCATACACCATGGTTGTCAGGTCCAGCGCCGGCTTCCTCCGGGTCTTCCGGTCTTTATTGAGGTTAGTGAGATCCATCGAGCGTTTTTCTTGTTTTGATGTAGAGTGACCGCAGCTGTTCGGGTCGAAAGTACACGCGGCCAATGTTACCGCAATGTTAAGTGACCGTACAGGGGAGGTCGAAGGTAAAGGCAAAAACCCCGACGGGAAAATTAAATTCGATTCAAAGTATTGCACACGCCTTCCCCACGATATTCACTTATACCCCCCGCTTATAAACAGAACACCCCCTGTTTATCCCCAATTTAATTAATTTTTCCGCTCAACCCCCATTGATTTTCACACCCGCTGTGCAAAAAAAAAGAGGCCCGGTTTTGCTTGAAAATCGGGCCTCCTGAAGGTCGGGTTCAGGTATCCTGAGCCGTGAGTTTGTTTACATTTAGTTCATACAGGTAACAATTCCTTCATATTTCCTTAATCTACGGGGAGACGCGCTCCGTGTTTTCGCGTAGTGTGGTGGCGGGCCCGGGGCGTTTGTTGCCCCACGCGTTCGCTGCCCGCCGCAGGTTGCACCGCGCGCTAGTTGCCCCGTCGCCGGGCGGTGTCCATCCGTTGCTGGCGGGCGCCATTCCCGCCGGGCATCACGCGGCCGCCGCTGCCCTGTTGGTTGGGCGCAGCGTGCTGGGGCAGGGCCCGGGGCTGCGGCTGCGGCGGGGTCTGCTGCGGCTGCCGGGGGTTTTGCTGTGGCTGCTGAGGGTTTTGTTGTGGGGTCGGCCGGCGCGGGAGCTGCTGCTGCGGGTTCTGTTGCGGCTGCGGGTTCTGCGGCGTCACCGGGCGCTGGTTCTGTTGCGGCGGCTGGTTCTGCGGCTGCGATTGCTGCGGGTACGTCCGGCGCGGAGGCTGCTGCGGCTGTTGCGGATTCTGTTGCGGCGACTGGTTCTGCGGCGGCTGGTTCTGCGGAGGCCGTTGGTAGGACGGCTGAGTATTTTGCGGTTGCCCGCCGCCGATGGGTTGCGCGCTAGCGGGTTGCCCACCGCGTTGCTGGCCGCCACCGGGCTGTCCCCCGGCAGGCTGCCCTCCACGTCCCCGGAAGGGCGCCACCCTGGACGGCGCGGGAGCCGAAGTCCCACCCCCCGGATTGGAGGCGCGTACCGGCGGACGATAGATCGTTAATTGCCCCCCGTCCAGCCGCCCACCGCCCGGGGCGTTGCTTTCGCGGAAGTTCACCGGCCGGATTTGCGACCGGGTCACCGTTTCGACTTCCGACCGGGAAGGTCCGGCGACATAAACGTTGCGGTTGTTGTTGATCACGGTCCTGTTCGTGACGCGATTATTGATCGTCGTGTAATTGTTGATGACCGTCGTATTGTTGATGATCGTTACGTTCCGGGATTCGTTGACGTAGTAATTGTTGACGTGCGGGCTGGCGACATATTGTCTCGGCACGAAGCACCACGTCCTCGGCGGCGGGTTATAGGCGCCGATGGACACGCTCACGCCCACCGCGGGGCCGAGGGGCGCCCAGCCGTAGTAGTCGGGGCTGGTCCTCCAGGAGACCCAGGCCGGCGCCCATTCATAGCCAGGGACCCAGCACCAGCCATAGTTATCGTCAAAGAACCAGCGACCGTAGTGGAAAGGAGCCCATCCCCAGGAATAGTCGCTCACCCAGGTCCAGCCATCGTCCGAATAAGCCCATTGTCCTGCACTGCCATAGGGCTTGAAGTCGGGTCCAACGTTGGGTATCCAGACATAACCCATGTCCGGGTAGTCGGTCCATTCACCATAGGGGCTGAGCGCATCATAAAAAGTCTGGTAGGTGATCGCCGGCGGCGGCGCGGGCGCCGGAGGAGGCGGTGAGGGTTCCGAGGTCTGTATGACGACGTGCGTAGGTCCGCACGCCACCGCAAGACACACCCCGGCCAGTGCGCAAAGGGAGAACATCTTTTTCATACTCAAATAGATAATAGTGTTACAGGATAGACCGGCACAACCGTGCCGGGTTCAATCATCGGCATGCAATTAACGTTATCTTTGCGGCATGACAATCTCCTATCACTGGCTACACGACTACCTGCCCGTCCAAATAGAGCCCGAAAGACTATCTAAGATATTGACATCCATAGGACTGGAAGTAGAATCCCTGCACCCCTACGAAGAGGTGACCGGGAGCCTCCGGGGATTGATCACGGGCAAGGTACTGGAATGCGGCCCCCACCCCAATGCCGATAAATTAAAAGTAACCACCGTGGACATCGGCTCGGGCGATCCGCTCCAGGTCGTTTGCGGCGCGCCCAACGTGGCCAGGGGACAGACGGTCGTGGTCGCCCAGCCGGGGGTCACCATCTATCCGCTCAAAGGCGAACCCGTTACCCTCAAGGCCGCCAAGATCAGGGGTGTCGAAAGCCAGGGCATGCTCTGCGCGGAAGACGAAATCGGTCTGGGAGAAAGTCATGCGGGCATCCTCGTTCTGCCCGACGATATGCCCGCCGGTACGACCCTGGCAAAGCTGCTGGAGCCTTATACCGATTGGGTATACGAAATCGGCCTCACCCCCAACCGGATGGACGCCATGAGCCACCTGGGCGTAGCCAGGGATGTCTGCGCCTATCTTTCCCACCACGAAGGCAAGCCATACGCGGTGAAGTCGCCGTTCACCGGCGGCCTTACCGCCGACGATCATAGCCTGCCGGTCGACGTCACCGTCGAAAACCAGGACGCCTGTCGACGGTATGCCGTCTGCAGCCTGAGCGGTCTGAAGCCCGGCCCCTCCCCGAAGTGGATGCGTAGCCGGCTGAAGGCCATCGGCGTGCGCCCGATCAGCAATATCGTCGACGTTACCAACTATATACTCCACGAAACCGGCCAGCCGCTCCACGCCTTCGACGCCGCTAAAATGCATGGCGGAAAGATCGTTGTGAAAAACCTGCCCGAAGGGACCCCCTTTACCACCCTCGACGGCAAAGAGCGGAAGCTGAGCGCCGAAGACCTCATGATTGGCGACGCGCAGGGCGGTGTTTGCCTGGCCGGGGTTTTTGGGGGTTTGGACAGCGGCATCGGCGACGATACCCATTCGGTCTTCCTGGAAAGCGCGTGGTTCGATCCCACGACGATCCGCAAAACCTCGATCCGTCACGGCCTGAGAACGGACGCCGCCACCCGGTTCGAGAAAGGCGTGGATATTTCAGGGACGGTGCTCGTCCTGGAACGCGCCGCCCGGCTGATCCGTGACATTGCCGGCGGCAAGGTATCTTCCGACGTCACCGACATCTATCCCCGGCCGGCCCAACCCGTAACGGTTTCCCTGGGTTACGAATACCTCCGCCGGCTGAGCGGTAAAAGCTATCCCCCCGCCACCGCCCGGGAAATCCTGGGCGCGCTGGGCTTCAAGGTCCTCGAAGAAAATGAGGCGGGTCTTACCGTATCCGTCCCCACCAGTAAAACCGACATTCACCTCCCCGCCGACCTTGTGGAGGAGATCATGAGGATCGATGGGCTGGACAACATCGAGATACCCCAGACGATACGGATAAGCCCATCCATCGAACACGACAGGGCGATTCCCGCGCTCAAGGAAAAAACGGCCGGTTACCTGGTTGGCCTGGGTTTTAATGAAATCATGACCAATTCGATCTCGAACAGCGCCTACTTCAAGGACGCTTACCGCGAAGAGGAGCTGGTCGTGCTGCTCAACAGCCTCAGCTCCGAGCTCGACGTCATGAGGCCCACGATGCTGCATACCGGTCTGGAGGCGCTTGCCTACAACCTGAACCGGAAAAACCTGAACCTCCGGATGTTCGAGTTCGGCAAAACCTATCGCCCCGACCGGACCGGCACGGGTAAGACGCCTTACCACGAAAGCGACCACCTCTGTTTGTATATGACCGGGGTATCGGGCGAGGACTCCTGGCACCGGAAGGCGTTACCCATCGATTTCTATTACGCCAAGGGCGTTACCGGGGCGTTGATGAAGCTCGCGGGTCTCGAGGGCGGCCTGACCGTCAAGACCGGCGAAGCGGCCGAAGCCATATATTATATGGAGGGCCATCCCATCGCCAAGGCCGGGCAGGTCCGCAGGGACCTCGCCGATCGGTTCGGCATCCGCCAGGCGGTGTTTTTTGTGGACATCGACTGGAACCGGGTCACCACCCTGTACAGCCAACAGGCGATCCTCTACCGGGAGGTTGCTCGTTTCCCATCGGTCCAGCGCGACCTGGCGCTGGTCGTCGACGAGGCGGTCCCCTACGATCGCATCCGGTCGGCGGCCTTTGGCGGGCGGTTGAAGAAGCTCCGGTCGGTCGACCTGTTCGACGTTTTCCGAAGCGAAAAGATAGGCTCCGGCAAAAAGTCCGTCGCCCTGGCCTTCACCTTTCAGGATGAGGACAAGACCCTTACGGACAAGGAAATCGACGCCATGATGCAACAGCTCACCCAGGCCTTTGCCAAGGAACTGGGCGCCGAAATCCGCAAATAAACACGCGGGCCAGCCACAGGCCGGCCGAAGGCCCATCATTAGCGGAGCGTGGGAAATGGTTATATTGCACCGCAAACCATTTCCCACGCGCATGTCGGAAACGCAGGAACACATCGAACGGCTCCGTCAAAAAATTGGCGTCCTCCTGAAACAGTGGCAACTCCTCCGCAAGGAGAACGACCGGCTGCAACGGGAAAACGCCCTCCTGCGCGGGCAGGAGGCCGCCTACCAGGAGACGATCGCCCGCCTGGACCACCAGGTCGAAGCCATGAAGGTGGGCGACCCGGACTCCCTCAGCGAATCCGACAAGAAAGGTCTGGAGAAAAAAATCAACGGATACATCCGGGAGATCGACCGCTGTATCGCCTTGCTCACGGAATAACCCCCCGCCATGGCTAACGAACTCATCCCCGCCAATATCGTTCTGGGAGACCGGACCTACCGGATCAAGATCGCCACCGACGACGAGGAACACGTCCGCCGGACGATCAAGGTCATCAACGAAAAGATCCTGGAATTCAAAACCCAGTTCGCCGGGCAGGATATGCAGGACTATGTCGCCATGGTGCTCGTCTGGTACGCGACGCAGGTGGGTGGCGGCGCGCCGGCCTCGATGGTGGAGGCATCGCTCGTCAAAGAGTTGACACAATTGGAAGAGCAGCTGGACAGGGCGCTGGCCCACGGTGAGCCCTTCCCGGTCGAAACGGCGCCCCGGCGGCTGCCGCCGGAGTGAGGTCGCGGCGACGCCGCAAGGCAATAAATCTCATGCCAAAGCACGGCCCCGTGACGATCTGTCCTATTTTTCCTATACCTTCGCAAACTAACCGCCCGGTATGGCAGCAGCGTGTCTGTATGCGTGTAGGTGCTGGATTGTGAACCATTTAAAACGAAGGAATCCCCATGGATATAGTATCGATCATACTAGGAGTAGTAGGTCTTGCCGCCGGAGTCATCGCCGGAAAATTCATTTTCGCCAAAAACACCCAAAAACAAGTCGAAGAAGCTGACCAACAGGCACAAAAGATTATCTCGGACGCCAAGAATAACGCCGAAACCATAAAAAGGGAAAAACAACTGGAAGCCAAGGAGAAGTTTGTACAGCTAAAGGCCGAGCACGATAAGGAGGTCCTCCAGCGCAACCAGAAGGTATCGGAAGCGGAAAACCGGATCAGGCAAAAGGAACAAGGTCTCGACCAAAAGACCGGGGCCCTGGACAAACAGATTAAGGAGAACGAGGCGATCAAGGAAAACCTCAACAAGCAAATAGAGGTCGTGAGCCACAAGCGTTCCGAGCTCGAGAAGCACCAGGAGGAGCACATCCGCCGGTTGGAAAAGATCGCCGCCCTGACCGCCGAGGAAGCAAAGGCCCAGCTCGTCGAGTCCCTCAAGCACGAGGCCCAGACCCAGGCCCTTTCCCTGCAACAGGAAATCATCGACGAAGCCAAGCAAAAGGCCAATAAAGAAGCCCGTAAGATCATCATCCAGACCATCCAGCGGACGGCCGCGGAACAGACGATCGAAAACGCCATCACGGTCTTCAACCTGGAAACCGACGAGATCAAGGGACAGATCATCGGCCGCGAAGGCCGGAACATCCGCGCCATCGAGGCCGCGACCGGGGTGGACCTGATCGTGGACGACACGCCCGAAGCGATCGTCCTGTCCTCTTTCGACCCCCTCCGCCGGGAAATCGCCCGTTTGTCGCTCCAGCGCCTGGTCACCGACGGTCGTATTCACCCCGCCCGTATCGAGGAAGTGGTTGAAAAAACCCGCAAACAGATTGAAGAACAGGTCATGGAGATCGGGGAACGCACGGTCATCGAGCTGGGTATCCACGGGCTGCACAAGGAGCTGGTCCGGATCGTGGGGAAAATGCGCTTCCGTTCCTCCTATGGCCAAAACCTGCTGATGCACAGCCGGGAGGTTGCCAACCTTTGCTCTATTATGGCCTCGGAATTGGGAATGAACCCCAAGCTCGCCAAACGCGCCGGTCTGCTCCACGACATCGGTAAGGTACCCGACGAAGAAACCGAGCTGAGCCACGCTCTGCTGGGCGCCCGGCTCGCCGAAAAATACGGGGAAAACCCCGCCGTGGTCAACGCCATCGGCGCTCACCACGACGAAATGGAGATGCAATACGTCATCTCTCCGATCGTCCAGGCCTGTGATGCCATCAGCGGCGCCCGTCCCGGCGCCCGCCGCGAAATCATGCAGCAATACCTGCAGCGCATCAAGGACCTCGAAAACCTGGCCTTGGGCTACACCGGGGTCGAAAAGGCCTACGCCATCCAGGCCGGCCGGGAACTGCGCGTGATCGTGGAAGCGGACAAGATCAGCGATGGCGATAGCGACAAGCTTTCCTTCGAGATAGCCCAGAAGATCCAAACGGAAATGACCTACCCCGGCCAAATCAAAGTGACCGTCATCCGGGAAAAAAGAGCGGTGAATGTCGCGAGATAACAATTTTTTTACTACCTTTGCACTCCTTAAATTTTTGAATCCATGAACGCCGTAGCATTTGTCCACGAGCAACTGACCCCCAAAAAGGAGTTCCCGAGTTTCAAGGCCGGGGACAACGTTACCGTGAACTATAAGATCATAGAAGGTAATAAGGAGCGTATCCAGAGCTTCAAGGGCGACGTGATCAAGCGTCAGGGCACCGGCTTTACCGCATCCTTTACCGTCCGTAAGATTTCCGATGGCGTAGGCGTTGAAAGGCTGTTCCCCATCTATTCGCCCAATATCGAATCCATCCTCGTACACAAGGTAGGCAAGGTCCGCCGGGCCAAGCTCTTCTACCAGCGCGAACGGAGCGGTAAGAGCGCCCGTATCAGGGAAAAGCGCAAAGTATAAGCTGCTAGAACCCAAAGCATTTAGCAAATTAATGGGTTTCCTGTTATTTTGTATTTACCTTTAGGTCTTACATCTAAAAAGAAAAACCATGGGCGATTTATTTACAGGACCTCATATGATCCTGATCATGTTGGTAATCCTCCTGTTGTTTGGAGGTAAGAAGATCCCCGAATTGATGCGTGGTCTGGGACGGGGGATCCGGGAATTCAAAGATGCGAAGGACAATGTGCGCCGGGAATTTGAAGACCACCTGCGTGACGAGCCTGTAAAGAATACGACTCCCGCAGCGCCCGCCGCCCCGAAGTCCATTGATACTCCCTCCAACTGATCCATACAGTTAAAAAGAATTAGCGAGGCCCCGCATCAAATGCGGGGCTTTGTTTTATTTGCAATAATTTTACCCCTCAGTTTGGTTTCATGAAGTTATTTAGCAACAAGCGAAATGTCGATGGTGCAGAAATGTCCTTTATCGAGCACCTGGAGGCACTGAGAGGTCATCTTTTCAAATCCGCCGTCGCGGTCGCCATCGGGGCGATCATCGTAGCGATATACAGCGACTTTATCTTCCGTCATATCCTGATGGGCCCCGCCCATGCGGATTTCTTCACCTATAATTTCCTCTGCAAGGCCAGCCAGCGCCTCGGGCTCGGATCGAAACTCTGTTTGGCCGGTTCGACGGTCAAGTTTCAAAGCAATACGGTATCCGGGCAGTTCGGCGTTTATTTCAACGTAATCCTGCTGGGTGGGTTCATACTGGCTTTCCCGTACGTATTCTGGCAGTTCTGGCTGTTTTTCCGGCCCGCGCTCACGCCCAAGGAGCTAAAAAGCACCCGGGGCGTTATTTTCTGGGTATCGTCGCTGTTCTTCCTGGGCGTTCTTTTCGGCTACTTCGTCATTGCGCCATATACCATCAGTTTTTTCTCGAAGTTCAAGCTGGACGACACCATCGAAAACCTATGGACGATCAACAGCTACTTCGGCACCGTCGTGCCCATTATCCTGGGCGCCGGCCTTGCCTTCCAGCTGCCGCTCGTATTGTACTTCCTGGCCAAGGCAGGCGTCGTGAGCTCCGCATTCCTGAAGCGTAGCCGCAAATACGCGATCGTCATCATGCTGGTCATCTCGGGGATCATCACGCCGCCGGATATGCTCAGCCAGATCGTATGCTGCATTCCGTTGATCATCCTTTATGAGGTAGGGGTCCTGCTCACCAAAAAGGTCGAGCGTCAGGAGGCCCGACAGGAAGTGGCCGAATGGAGCTAACGCGACCCGATAAATTATGTTCACTTTCACGACCATAGAACGTTACCAGGACTACCTGCTGGACAACCCCGAGGGATGCGTGCAGGCGGTCCGTTATTACCTCGACCGGATCAAGACCCATGCTTCGCTCAACGCCTACCTGGAAGTTTTTGCCGACGAAGCGGAAGCCCGGGCACGGGAGCTGGATGCGAAAAGAGCCGCCGGAGAACCCCCAAAGAAGCTGCACGGTGTGGTCATCGCTCTCAAGGACGTGATTGCCTACAAGGGGCATACCTTATCAGCCGGCTCGAAGATGCTGGAGGGCTTTACCTCCCTTTACAACGCCACGGTCGTGGACCGGCTCCTGGAGGAGGACGCCATCATCATCGGGCGGAACAACTGCGACGAGTTCGCCATGGGTTCCACCAATGAGAATTCGGCGTATGGACCGGTCCGGAACGCCGTCGGTGACAACATGGTCCCCGGGGGCTCTTCCGGAGGTTCCGCCGTGGCCGTACAAGCCGATTTGTGTATGTTGAGCCTCGGAACCGACACCGGGGGGTCTGTCCGGCAACCGGCCGATTTCTGTGGTATCATAGGCATGAAACCAACGTATGGGGCCATTTCCCGCTACGGCGTGGTCGCATATGCCTCCAGTTTTGACCAAATTGGCATTTTTGGCAAGGTTGTTGAAGACGTTGCGCGGGTTTTGGCCGTTATCAGCGGCCCGGATGATTATGACAGCACCGCTTTAGGTAATAAGCTGGAAATCAATATTCCTACCCCATCATCCAATATCCGTCGCCCGAGGGTGGCGTATTTCCGGGAAGCGATCATGCATCCCAGCCTTGACCCTGAAATCCAAAATACCCTACTGAAGTTCATTGACATGTTGCAACACGACGGAGCGGTCGTGGAGGCGGTACCATTCGACTACCTGGACTTTATCGTCCCGGCGTACTATGTGCTGACCACCGCGGAGGCTTCATCAAACCTTTCCCGGTACGACGGGGTCAAGTACGGTCACAGGAGCCGGACCCCGCAACCTTCCCTGGACGGCTTTTACAAGGCCAACCGAAGCGAAGGATTCGGACGGGAAGTGCAAAGGCGGATCCTATTGGGCACCTTCGTATTGAGCGCCGGGCACTACGACGCCTATTTCACGAAGGCACAACAGGTACGTCAATTGTTGGTGGACAAAACTAACGAGGTATTCCAGCGATATGATGCCCTCCTTCTTCCCACGGCGCCAACAACGGCATTCCCGTTGGGCTCCAAAACAGATGATCCTATCGCGCTATATCTAGCCGATATCTATACCGTTTTTGCCAACCTTGCCGGTTTACCCGGGATTTCCCTCCCCCTCTTCCGGCACTCCAACGGTCTCCCGTTTGGGGTCCAGGTTTTAGCCGATCGAGCCTCCGATTCCGATTTGTTGCAATTGTCTTTCAATTGGTTATTGCGTTACAAGGTCTAAACCTTGCAAGTATGAGAATTTATTTGTATGTTTGACCGCTTGTTTCGGTATTATATGGCTTAAAACTTGGATAATGGTACGTATTGCATCGCTATGGGTAAGTGGCATGATATCGTGTACGATGAGCGTGGCTGGTCCTGTTGGTAACCAACAAAATCCGTCCCTTTCACCCGTCAAGAGCGTTAAAGATTCGCTCATTGCCGGGACATCCGCTACCCCAGCATCCGACCCCTATGGGTTCAAACCTTTACTGGCAGACAATGCCAGCGCGGCAACCGCCGCCGCCCCGGCTGTTAACTCCGCGGCGCACTCCCTGACCTACACCGCCCAGGCGCACGCGCTGGTGGCTGGTTATCAAAGGGAATTTATCCGATCTGACAAGGAGAAGCTCACCAGCATGAAGAACTGGGGCGCCCCCTACTTCGCACGGATCGAGAAAATCCTGTCAGACCACAACGTCCCCAAACAGCTCGAATACCTCGCGGTCATCGAGTCGGAGCTAAAACACTCCGCCACGTCCCGCGTCGGCGCTAAAGGGTACTGGCAATTTATGCCGGAGACGGCGCGGCTCTATGGGCTGACCGTCAATAAGCACCGGGACGACCGGACCGACCTCGAAAAGAGCACCCGGGCGGCCGCGCGCTACCTCCAGGACATGTACGACGAGCTCCACGACTGGCTGCTGGTCATCGCTGCCTATGACGGGGGTACAAACCGCATACACAGCGCCATCCGGAAGGCCGGAAGCAGCAATTTCTTCGACCTGCAGTATTATCTGCCGGCGGAGTGCCGCAACCACGTAAAGCGCTTTATCGCCACCAACTTCTATATGGAAGAGGTCCCGGCGGGTCCGGACCTTCTGCCTGGCGGCGAAAAGGAGCTGGAAACGGCCCTGAGCGAGCAGGACCTGGAAAATACGGAGGTCCAGACCATCACCGGTCACTTTACCGCCGCTGCGATTGCCCGGCACCTGGCTGTTCCCTTGCCGGAGTTCGTCCGGTTGAACCCGAATTTCGACCAGCAGCTCGCGGGTGCGGAAGAATGTTATAACCTCCGTCTCCCCCGGGATAAGATGGCCATGTTCAATGACGAGAAGGCCGCCATCCTCAATGAGTCCGTAAGGGCCCTGCTGAACGAGGACGAGGAAGATAAAAAATAACCGGTGGTCAACCGACGCGGTTCCGACCGCGCCGCCGCCCGGCCGTGAAACGAAACAAGCACGGTCGTTCGGCACCCCCGGTTCAAGGATACTCAGAAGCGCTGGAGAAGACATTCTCCAGCGTTTTTTTTATGGCCCCCGCCTTGAGCAGGCACTCCTCGTATTCCCGGACGGGGTCCGCCGCCGCCGTGATGGCCGACCCTACCGAAAAGGAAAGATACCGCCGGTCGCGGTTGTACAATATGCTGCGGATTACGACGGCGAAGTCGAAATCCCCGGACGGGTCGATATACCCGACCGCCCCCGAATACAAACCCCTCCGGGTCCGTTCATACCGTTCGATGAGCTCCATCACGCGGCGTTTGGGCGCCCCGGTCATGGACCCCATCGGGAAGGCCGCTGTCAGGGCATCCACCCATTTCCGTCCCGGTTCAAGCGTCCCTTCCACGGAGGAAATCATCTGGTACACCTGCGGGAAGGGATAAATGCCAAACAGCTCGGATACGTGCACGCTCCCTTCCGCGCTGACGCGGGAAAGGTCGTTGCGGACCAGGTCCACGACCATCACATTCTCGCTCCGTTCCTTGGGACTGGTGAGCAGGTCTTCTTTCAGCTTCCGGTCCGCCGCGGGATCTTCCGGCCGCCGTGCCGCCGTACCTTTGATCGGCTGTGACAACAAATGACCGCCCCGCTTCTGCAAATAGCGCTCCGGGCTGGCGCCGAGAAGGAAATGGTTGCCGAAGGCATAATAGGCCGCGTGCGGCTGGGGAGACACCGCATCCAGGGCGCGGTAGACCTCCAATGGGTCGATGACCGTATTTTCCAGGAAAAACTCCTGGCAAAAGGTTACTTCGTAGCAGTCGCCCCGATGGATATGCTCTTGCAGGCGGCCGACGGTCTCCAGGTAGTCTTTGCGGGTAAAACGGGCCCCGAGGGGCAGTGGCCCTGCGGACCGCCGGGCGGGCCTGGGGGTCCCCCGGGCGGGGTTGGCCGCTTCGGCCTGTATCGCCGCCCAAATCGCCTCCGGCGACTCCCCTGGCGGAACGCCGATGCGCATCTCCGCCGCGCTCATCACGAACACGTAACGCGGCACGAAAAACCGCAAGTCCGGGAACCCAAGCCCGTCCGGCAACCCCGACGACAACCCTTCGGTCTCGTTCTTGAGGTCATACCCCAGGTGCCCAAAAACCCAGTCCTTATGATACCGGTGAAAAATCTCCAGCGCGGAAAACGCCCCCCCGGCGCCTACCGAAAGGGACGCGAGCTCCCCCGCCCCCGCCAGGCATTCGAAACGGCCCCCGGGCATGGCGTAGCCATGATTGTCCAGAAAACAACAACTGCTGAACCGGTTGACCCAGTTCAGCAGCTTTTGTTTACAATGACCGATATTGTCTACGGAAAAAGTAGCGAATATCCGTTTAGAAGTCATCCTCTTCTTCTTCGAAACCGGAGTCGTTGAAGAGGTCCAGGTCCTTGAAGTCGTCGTCGAACTTGAAGTCGTCGTCGTCTTCACCCTTGGACTTACCCGCGCCACCACCGCCCCCGGATGTACCTGAGGTCGGCCCTTTTTTCGTCTTGGATTTGGGCATATCGAACTCCTCGAAGTCAGGATCGTAGTCGTCCTCTTCGTCCGCCTTTTCCCAGTCGTCCTCTTCCTCCTCCAGGTCTTCGTCGTCATCCTCGTCGTCTTCCGATTTAGACTTGGCAGCGGATTTGGTGGCCGCCTTTTTCTTGGGCGTCGTCTCCTCGTCCTGGTCCAGGTCATCGTCGTCCTCGTCCTCGTCATCCTCTTTTGCCTTCGGTTTGGGCACAGCCTTTTTCGAGGCTTCGGGAGCAGCGCTTTTCACTTTCTTTTCAGGGCTCTTTTTGTCCTTATCAGATTTTGCAGCCATAGTCTAACAGGATTGTCTTTGTAAAATTTCTTCGATTTTTTTAATGGTCCAAATTTTTTTTAGCCCTTTCGATAACCCGCAACCATTAAGGGACGGATATGATTTGATCCCTTCCGGGACCGTTGGAAATATACTTGATTTTCGCGCCAACTGCACCGTCAATATACTGAATATATGAATGCAGAGCACCCGGCAAAGATGTAAAATCTTTCGAATTTTCGATAGAGGAATTCCACCCTTTTATTTTGGTATATATGGGTTGAATATCCATCCGGGTCATCTGGAAGGGGATGTAGTCCAGGTCCTTTCCCCCGACGGAATATTTCTCGCAAGCATAAATGTCTGTGAACGGGTCGAGTACGTCCGTTTTAGTCATGACAAGCTGCGTCACGCCATTGACCATGCACGCGAACCGCAGCGCCACCAGGTCGATCCAGCCGCAGCGGCGGGGCCGGCCCGTCGTCGCGCCAAACTCGTTGCCCAATTTACGCAACTCTTCACCCGTCTCGTCCAACAGCTCGGTAGGGAACGGCCCACCGCCGACCCTTGTACAGTAGGCCTTTGTAACCCCGATCACGTCCCGGATGGTCTGCGGAGCCACACCCAGGCCGGTACAGACGCCGGCGGATATCGTGTTGGAAGAAGTGACAAACGGGAACGTCCCGAAGTCGACGTCGAGCATGCTGCCCTGTGCGCCCTCTGCCAGGATGCGCTGTCCTTTACGGATACGCTCGTTGATAAAGTACTCCCCCGGGACGATATTCAGCTGTTTGAGGAATTCCACGGCATCGAAGAACTCTTCTTCCCACTCCGAAATGTCTTCGTTGAAATTGAAGGAATCCAGCATCTTCTGATGTTTCAGCCGGAGCTTGATGTATTGGGTCGTGAAGGATTTGTCGAGCAGGTCGCCGACCCGGAGGCCATTCCGGCCGGTCTTGTCCATATAGGCCGGGCCTATCCCCTTGAGGGTGGAACCGATTTTGTCGTTCCCCTTGGACTGCTCGCTGGCTTTGTCCAATGCGCGGTGGGTGGGTAAAATAAGGTGGGTGCGCTCGCTGATAAACAGGTTTTTGCGGACATCGATGCCAAATTCCGCCACTTTCGCGCACTCTCTGCGCAGGGTGACGGGGTCGAGGACCACGCCGCTCCCGATCAGGTTGACCGTTTTCTCATGGAAAACCCCGGAAGGTATCTGGTGGAGCACCACCTTCCTGTCGCCCACGTACAAGGTATGGCCCGCGTTGGGGCCGCCCTGGAAGCGAGCGATCACGTCGTATTGGGGTGCAAAATAGTCGACAATCTTACCTTTTCCTTCGTCGCCCCACTGGAGGCCCAGGATTACATCAACCATGTTAGAATTTATTGAACGAAGGGGCAAAACTCGCCCGATCATGCGAATGGCCCAAATTTTTTTTGCGCCGCCGCACAGCGGCGCGCACGGCGGCCCGTCACGCGGATTCCGCGTCGTACCGCTCGACGGACTGGATACCGGTCAGCGCCTTCAACCGGATGACCAGCTCGTCCAGCTCTTCCTTGTCATGTACGTACAAGCGTATGTTTCCCCGGAAAATACCTTCCTCGGCCTCGATGGTCAGGGCGCTGATATTGATCCGCATTTCCCCGGAGATGAGGTTGGTGATCTTGTTGATGACACCCACGTCGTCCAGGCCGATGATGCGTATACCGGTAAGGAACGATATCTCCTTGTTCTTGGCCCACTTGGTCTTGACCACCCGGTGGCCATAGTGCGACAGCAGCCGGGCCGCATTGGGACAATTGGTGCGGTGGATCTTCAGCCCTTCGGTGGCGGTGATAAAACCAAACACGTCGTCACCCGGTATGGGTTTGCAGCAGTTGGCCAGCGTATAAAGGATTTTGTCGCTGCTTTCCCCGAATATGATGAGCTCCGAATCCTTGCCGCCGGGCGTCTTGTCCTGCGGGACCAGCGGCTCCACGGGCTTTACCGGGCGGGGCGGCTCCAGGCGGTCTCCGATGATCTGGAATTCCTTAAGCTCCTTCAGGTCGATCGTCTTGATGGCGATCTTGTAAAAGAGGTCGAGCTGGGACTGGGTCTTGTAAAAATTCACCAGCTCGTCCACGTTGTGCACGTTGAAGGCCACGCCCATCTGCTCCAGCTTGCGTTGCAGGAGGTACTTGCCTTCGTCGGCGATCTTCCGTTTTTCTTCCTTGAGGCTGTCTTTGATCTTCGACTTGGCCTTGGCGGTTACGACGATGTTCAGCCAATCCTCGTTGGGCCGCTGTTTGGACGACGTGATGATCTCGATCTGGTCCCCGCTGCGGAGCTTGTGCCCGATGGGTACCAATTTATGGTTCACTTTGGCGCCGATACAGCGGCTCCCGATATCGGAGTGGACCGAAAAGGCAAAGTCCAGCGCCGTTGCGCCCTTCGGGAGCATTTTGACGTCCCCTTTGGGGGTATATACGTAGATCTCTTCGGTGAGGAACGACGTCTTGAATTCCTGGAGGAAGTCTATGGAATTGGTGTCCTGGTTGCCGAGCACCTCCCGGATCTGCGCAAACCATTGGTCGAAGCGGCTTTCATCGGTGGCGCCTTCCTTGTACTTGTAGTGGGCGGCCAGCCCCTTTTCCGCGATCTCGTTCATCCGCCGCGTCCGGATCTGCACTTCCACCCATTTCCCCAGAGGGCCCATGACGGTCGTGTGCAGGGCCTCGTATCCGTTGCTCTTGGGGTTGCTCAACCAGTCCCTCAGGCGCTCCGGGGAAGGGTTGTACATGTCCGTAATCAGGGAATATACCCGCCAGCATTCCTCTTTTTCCCGCTCGACGGGCGGATTGAGGATGATCCGGATGGCAAAGAGATCGTATACCTCGTCAAAGGATACGTCCTTTTTCCGCATCTTGTTCCAGATCGAGTGGATCGATTTGGGCCGGCCATGGATGTCGAAATCGGTTATGTTGGCCGCCTCCAGCCTTTCCCGGATGGGCCGTATGAATTCGTTGATATACCGGGTGCGCTCCCGCTTGGTCTCCGACAACTTTCGGGCGATCTCGCGGTAGGTGTCGGGCTCCAGGTACTTCATCGAGAGGTCTTCCATCTCGGTCTTTATGGCATAGAGACCCATGCGGTGGGCGAGCGGCGCATAGACGTATACCGTTTCGGAAGCGATCTTCAGTTGTTTCTCCCGCTTCATCGAATCCAGGGTCCGCATATTATGAAGCCGGTCGGCGAGCTTGATGAGGATGACCCGGGGGTCATCGGTCAGCGTCAGCAGTATCTTTTTAAAGTTCTCCGCCTGCTGGGTCGTATTGTTGTCGACGACGTTCGATATCTTGGTCAGCCCGTCGATGATGCGGGCCACTTCGCTGCCGAATTCGCGTTCCACGTCTTCCAGCGTGACGTCCGTGTCTTCCACGGTGTCGTGGAGCAGGGCGCAGATCGAAGAGCGGACACCCAGGCCGATCTCTTCCACGCAGATCATGGCGACGGCCAGGGGATGGGTAATATAAGGCTCGCCGCTTTTACGGCGCATCGTCTTGTGCGCCTCGGCGGCCATTTCGAACGCGTGACGGACCAGTTCCTTGTCACCCTTTTTGAGCTTGGTCTTCAACGCCCTCAAGAGTGCCCTGTACTGACGGATGATCTCCTTCCTCTCCTGCGCCTCGGTCAGGTTATATTTGGGTATCGCGGCAATGCTGTCCATACTTCATCAAATTTACTTAATATTCGGGTACTTGCCGGAAACGCACTTTTGTATTACCTTGCACGCATACCCCTATATCTTCCTGTGCAAAAATCCTGTTACCCTTTTGACAAGGGATGACATCCCATTGCTTACCTGAAAGATCGCTTACAAAAACTGACACAAAATGACCAGACTGCTCTGTTTAGTGATGGGGGTATTTTCCGTTCTGTCCTGTACATACGCCCAATCGCACATCGGGATCGAAGGCGAGGGACTCGCCTGTAACCTCCCGGGTAACGCCACCGGCGGCCCGTCCGACATCCTCGGCCAGCAACGCGCCCCGCGCCTGGCCTGCGGGGGCGGCGTATGGGCTGACTTTCGCATGAGTGATTACCTTGATTTTCAACCACATATAGACCTGACTCCGAAGGGCGCCGCCTTATACAAGGGCAGCGCGCAAGAGGGCTATTTTCACGCTACATACCTGGAGGTCCCCCTTCGGCTGATGTACCGGGTTCCCGTGGGTTATGACGACTTCTTTATCGGTGGCGGCGTTTATGGCGCGGTCGGCGTAAAGGGCATGTACCGTTCCAGGATCGATTCCAGCGGCGCCACAGCCACACCCATGTATTCCGGCGATATACACTTCAGCACCCTGCATTCTCCCAACGGGCTATACCTCTCCCCCTGGGACGCCGGATACACCGCCACCGCATCCTACCAGTTTTCGTTTGGGCTGGTTGTCCACCTGGAGTATAGCCGCGGCCTGGTCAACATATGCCCGCAGGGCGACGGCTGTCTGCACAACCAGGCGCTTTCCCTCGGTATCGGGTATCTTTTTCACTACAATACCCGCGATTGATGTATTTTTGTCCGCCTCGGACGCGCGGCCACCACCGCGCACGAATTTTTAAGCGGATGTGGCGAAACTGGCAGACGCGTCAGACTTAGGATCTGATGCCGCAAGGCTTGGGGGTTCGAGTCCCTTCATCCGCACCAGGCGTCCTTTGGGCGCCTTTTTTTATACCGGCCTGCGCGAATGGGAGACGTGCTCCCCTGGTTTAAAGAACCGACGCCAGGCTGTCCCGGTATACCGGGTTCTCCGTAAACCCGCTATGGCCCTGTCCATGCAATAGGATCAGCCGGTCTCCCGGCTTGAGCAAAGGCTTTAGTTTATAGGAATGTGACAAAGGGATCACCCGGTCGCTGTCTCCATGAAAAATGACGACGGGGGCCCGGACCCGGGGCAGATAGGTATATGTCCGCAACGGATATTTCAACAAAAAAGTGGGAAACGAAAACGCCAACCAGGACGGCACGTAATGCGCCGCGAGGTCGCGGATGCTGTAGTAGGGCGCCTGGAGGATGAGCTGCCGGGGGTGGTTCCGCGCAGCCACCCAAGTCGCCGGGCCGGTGCCGATGGAGTAGCCCAGCACTACCACGGAGTCCTCGTGATACCACGTCCGCACACTGTCGTAAGCCGTTTGGACGTCCGCGAGCAGTTGCCGCTCGGAGCTGATGTGACCTTCGCTGTGACCATAGCCTCTATAGTCCAGGAAAAAGACATCGTAATTGAGGTCGGTATATACGTGTGCGATGCCGCCAAGCTCACCGAGATTTTCGCTGTTGCCGTGCAAAAAGAATATGACGCCCCGGGAAGAGTCCGCCCGGAAAAGCAGCCCGTCCAGACGGTCGCCGTCCGGGGTGACGATAAAATGTTCCGCAAAACGGCCGGGGAAACGCCAGCTGCCCCCCGCCGGGAGGGCGCGCGCGCGAAAGATCATCCGCTCCTGGGTGAAATAGTACCCGACGCACCCCAGCGCATACAGCACAAGAATTACTCCCACTGTCCAAAGGACTATTTTCCGCAGAAAGGCGTACATACCTCAAGTTCCTCAAAATATCGTACCTTTGTGCCCCAGTTTTAAAAAATATGGCTACAATTACGCGAGAAAATATCGGTTTGTTGAATGACAAACTGACCGTCAGGGTGGAAAAGGAAGACTATCTTTCTTCTTTTGAAAAAACCCTCAAACAATACAGCAAGTCCGCCAACATACCCGGTTTCCGCAAGGGCATGGTCCCGGCGGGGGTAATCAAGCGGATGCACGGACCCGCGATTTTCAAGGACGAGGTGGTCAAGACCGTCGAAAAGGAACTCGGCCGTTATATGACCGAAGAAAAGCCCGAAATCTTCGCCCAGCCGCTGCCGTTGGAAATCGACGCGCCCCGGCTGGACATGAACCAGCCCGCGGAATACACCTTCCAGTTCGAAATCGGGCTCAAACCGAACCCGGCGATAGACCTGGGGAAGATCAAGGCGACCCGTTACGAGATCGACGTCACCGACGAGATGATCCAAACCGAAGTGGACAGGCTGCGTAACCGTTTTGGCAAGGTCGTCGACAAGGAAGAATCCGATACCGACGAAGACATCCTGAACCTGACCTTCGTGGAAAGCGATGCCGAAGGGAATCCGCTGGAAGGCGCTCCCACCAAGGAAATTCCGCTGACCGTAAAATACTTCAAGGACCCCGCCACGGCGCTCGGCAAAAAGCCGGGTGACAAGATAGTCGTTCAGCTTGGCAACGCCTTCGACGACAAGGAGCAGGAATTCCTCGTCAAGGACCTCAACCTGGACCCCCACGACCCGGCGGAATTGGAACGCTACTGGGCGCTGACCGTTACCAAGGTCGGACGCCTCGAGAAACGCGACCTGGGCGAAGACTTCTATAACGAGGTCTACCCCGGTCAGGGCATCACCACCGAGACCGCCCTCCGGGAAAAAATCGCCTCCGAGATCCGCCTCTACTGGGAACGCCAGACCCGCGATTTCCTGCACCACGAGCTCTACCACCAGCTCCTCGACAAAACCCAGTTCGAACTGCCGGAAGCGTTCCTGAAGCGCTGGCTGCAGGTTGGCGGTGAAAAGCCCAAGTCGGCCGAAGAGGTGGAAGAAGAATTCCCCACTTTCAAGTCGCAGCTCCGCTGGACCCTCATCAGCGACCACCTGATCCGCGAGAACCACCTCGACGTAACGCCGGAAGAACTGCGCGAATATATGCGCCAACAAGTCCTCGGCTATTTCGGCCAGATGAACCTCGGCGACGGCAACATGGAATGGATCGACAGCTACGTCGACCGGATGACCAAGGACGAGCAGCAGGTCGAGAGCGCCTACCGGCGTATCGTAACCGAAAAGATGTTCAACTGGGCCGAAGGCGAGGTGTCCCTCACCCCCAAGACCATCGGCCTCGAAGAATTCTCCGAGATGCAGCACGCGCACAGCCACGAGCACTAAGATTTCCCTCTCAAGACCTTCATACGGGCGGCCAAATTTTGGTCGCCCTTTTTTTCACCCGCCGCGCGCCTCGCCTCGCCTTCGCACGCCTGCGCCATGCCCCTTCGCGCCAGCAACTGAAGCCTGGAGTGAAGGACGGAGGGGTGGGGGG